>CANQIW010000004.1 GCA_947624055.1 uncultured Lachnospiraceae bacterium | reverse complement strand
GCAGCATCATCAGAAGATTCTCCGCCGTGGAAAGATCGTGATCCGGGCGGTGGATGTACATGCTGTCGTTGTGCTCATAGTGGTTGTACGCATGATAACCGTACACCGCCAGCAGCGGAAATACGCTGATGAGCTGAATGCACTGCCTCAGGCTGTTGGCAAGCTCCGTATCCGTCGCGTTGTCATCGTAAGACGCGAGCGTCAGGATACTGCGGATCATGGAATTCATGATATCGCGGCTCGGCGCCTTCATGATCACGTCGCGCGTAAAATTGGTCGGCAGATCGCGCCCCTCCGCGAGGATCTGGCGAAACTCCAGCAGCTCCTGGGGCTCCGGCTTCTCCCCGAACAGCAGAAGGTATGCCGTGGACTCAAAACCAAAGCTGTCTTTGTCCAGCTCCTGGACAAGATGCTGCACCGGATATCCCCGGTACCAGAGCTGGCCGTCGCACGGAGTCTTAACCCCGTCCACATCCTGAAATGAAACGATCTTCGAGATGCTGGTCAGACCTGTCACGACGCCCTTGCCGTTTTGGTCTCTGAGTCCGCGGTACACTCCGAATTCCTGAAACAGATGATCTGAGATCCGGTCATTTTTTCTGCAAAGCTCTTCTTTTTGTCCTGCGTAACTCATGATATTCTTTTCATATCCCATCCTGCTGCCTCCTTTTCTCTGTATGATCACGACAAATATGAAAAATCATATCACATTTTTCCTCCCTCCGCAAGCATATGCGTTTACATAATACAAATTACGTGTTAGAATGGAACCGTAGTTTTTGTCCGGGATTTACACAGGGGAGGAGATTTTATGCGTTTTGTAAAGAAAGGGTTCTTATATTTTATACTGTTTTTTGTTCTGTCGGCTGCCCCTTCGTCGGCAATGACCGCGTCGGCCGCCACGAAGCCGGTCCGGATCGCGTCATGTCAGCTTTCATCCGCAAAGAAGGTCAAGGTCACGGCCACAGTCTCAAATACGAAAAAGATCAGCGGCGGAAAATGCTATCTTTTCGCGCTCACCTTTTCCCAGTCCGGCATCAAGAAAAATTCCATGCCCCTCGCGTCCGCGACGACGGCAAAGAAGATGACCTTCTCCGTGAAGCTGAAAAACGCTGAGGAATCTACTCTGCTGTATTCCAAATTCGTGATCGCCTCAAAAGCTTCCGACGGCTCATACAAGGCCATCAGCAACGTAAGTTATATTTCCAATCCCCAGAGGGCCGCGCAGTACAGCTATGCCTTCCCCACGGCGACATCCAAGAAGGGTCTGCAGGTAAGCGCGAACATGCTGGAGGACGCGATCGACCTGAACGTACAGCATTCCGCCATGAATATCGTCCTCTCCGACCTGCTTCCGACCGCGGCGGAGAAGAACGATACCTTTTCGATCCCCTACCAGTACCACGGGAAGACATACTGGTTCCGCAGGGGACTCGTCAACAGCTACGACGCTCAGCTCACTGCACTGGCGGAGAACAATGTCATCGTAAGCGCGATCCTGCTGCTGGGCTGGCGCGACGACCTCAAGTCACTGATCTATCCGTCCGGCCGCGCAGCCGGGCATTCCTTCTATGCCTGGAATACCTCCAACGCCGCCGCGCGCGAACAGCTTCAGGCAGCGCTCGCGTTTCTGGGCTCCCGCTACGGATCCGCGTCCGCCGAGCACGGGCGCATCGTCAACTGGATCGTCGGCAACGAAGTGAACAACTACCAGGTCTACAACTATGCCGGACAGAAAACGCTCACACAGTACGCAAAGATCTACGCCAACGCGTTCCGCATGACGTACAATACCATGACAAGCATCTACGCGAACGCGCGCGTGTACATCTCCCTCGACCATCTCTGGAACACCCGTGTGAGCGGCAGTTTCACCTCCCGGGAGATGCTGGAGAAGTTCGCCTCTATCCTTAAGAATCAGGGCAACATCAGCTGGAATCTCGCCTTTCATCCGTACGGTTCCCCGCTGACAGAGCCGAAATTCTGGGCAGATATAAACGATCAGGCGATACAGTCGCTGAGCTCCCCTGTCATCAGCATGAACAACATCGGAATCCTGACCTCCTATATCCGGAAGAATTACGGGTCGAATACACGCGTTATTCTCTCCGAGCAGGGCTACACCTCGGTGCGCCATTCCTACAGCGGCAGCACGGACGCACAGAGAGAGCAGGCCGCGGCTATCGCCTACAGCTACTATTTGACCGAGGCGGACGACATGATCGATTCCTTTATCATGAACCGTCATGTAGATCATCAGGTCGAGATCGACCAGGGACTCGATCTGGGGCTCTGGACCACTGACTCCACAAGCAGCCTTCCGGAATGGGCCGACACAAAGAAAGCTTCCTGGACCGTGTTCAAATACATGGACTCCAACAAAGCCCCGGAGGTGACCGCGGACGCGCTCTCTGTCATCGGCGCCAAAACATGGAAAAATCTGGTCAAGAGCTACAAAAAGAAACTGTACCGCAAGACAATCTACGCCACCTCCGACCTGAATCAGGTGGCCGGCTACACAAAGCTTTCCGCGATCGCTCCGGACTGGAAGATCTATGGGGCGGTCTCTTCGGGCAGCGCGAAGGACGGCACATTCACCGCGTACCACAACAACAGCCGAAACCGCAACAGCCTCTGGGGATTTACCCAGACCTTCAGTCCGAAGCTGAATTTCGCCTCCGCGCCCTGCTTCTGCACAACGCTGAACGTGCGCGGAGCCACCGCAGGAAAAGCCCTGATCACGGTACGCCTCTTCAACGGAAAAAAGATCCTGGAATGCAGCCGGGAGATCCCCTGCAACACTCCCGTCAGTCTCAGCGCGTCGCTCGCGAACTGGGGCGGCAGAAAATCCGTGCAGAAGATTCAGGTGCTGGTGTCCCCGGTAAGCGGCAAATGGACCGACAACGCATCGGTCACAATGAGCGCGCCGGTACAGGGAATGTAGCGCGGGCGCTCATCCGCGGCCGGATACAGGCACTTCCGCGCAGGCATTCCCGCGCGGGCGTCTCACTGCAGAAGTCCCGAAACCGACGTCAGCGCGAAGCCCTGCTGCAGAAGGTTCTCAATAATGGCCTCCAGCGCCTGCGCAGTGTTCCTCGCGCCGCTGTGCATGCGGATGATCGCCCCGGCGCCGAGCTGTCCATCCTTTGTCACCTTGCGGATGATCGATTCGATCCCATAGTCCTTCCAGTCCTCCGAATCTACACTCCACCGCACGGGCAGGAAACCCTCCGAGGCGGCGATCCCGACCAGCACACTGTCATACTCTCCGTACGGCGCCCGGAAAAGCTTCATTCGGACGCCGGTCAGCTCCTGTACCTTGCCGCTCGCCTCTTCCAGTATCTTCCGGACTTCCCCGGAGGATTTCCCGGTCATGCTCTCGCGGTCGACTCCCCGGCTCCCGATCTCATGACCCTCTTCCACGATCCGCTTCGTCTCCTCCGGATACTCATCCACCCAGTCCGCCGTCACGAAAAAGGTAGCTTTCGCCTCATACTTCCCGAGAATGTTCAGGATCGTCCCGATGCTGCCGCTTCCTCCTGTCACATCAAAACTCAGCGCAAGCGCGCCCTCTTTCCCCTGTACGCAGCTGATCGGCATCGTCTGCGCGCTAATGCCCCCGTTCACCGCCATGCTTCTCTGATTTGCCAGGTATGCGCCGAAAAAAAATACAAGGGAGCACAGGCACAAAAGCCCGAGTCCCCTCAAACGATACCAGGCAAAACTGATCTCCTTCTCCATCATGTCTGATCCGCCCCCAGATATTCTTACTTAAACTATATGAGAATTCCCGGGATTCCATGCAATTGTCCAGGCCCATGATTCTTTACTTTTTGTTACAAATTCGTCAGCAAAGTCCCAGCGCCTCCCGCGCGGCGGCAAGGCGCTCCTCAAACTGCCCGTAGAAATCTCCCTTCTCATACGGGCGGACAAAAAACAACTTCAGCAGGAGCAGATTGACCTTCTTCGCTTTCTCATCGGCGGCCAACTCAAGCTGCCGCTGCACATCCTCCAGAAAATAGTGCCAGTCGTTCACAAAGCGCTCATAGCGATCCAGCTGTGGTGTGTCGATCCATTTGCCGACCTTCACCTTCGTCCTGTTCGGCATCGGGCACTCATGCACCTGCAAAAAATAACGGAAACCGCGCCTCTGCGGGCGCTGCGCAGCTGTCTTAGACGCACAGTCGTCCGACTCTTCCGCCCGGGAATCGCCATCCGTCGCCGGCTCAGCCGTTTCTTCCGGTATATAATACCGCCCCAGAGGAAACAGCCTGCAGATCCCCGGACGCTGCGCGTGGATACTGCACCGACCCTCCTCATTCAGGAAGGCGCAGGTCTCGCTTCCCTCGCTCATCTTCAGGTTCGGCAGGATCATTCCGTCCACCACGTTCAGCTCAATCTTGTCCGCCATCAGCTCCTCAAAGGTGAGCCCGAGGCCAGCCGTCAGCCGGCAGATGTCGAGCGGGTCAAGAATCACGGAATTTCCCATCCCGCTGCAGCACGCGGAACAGCCCTTGCAGTCGTCCGTGCATGCGCGCACCATATCGTTTTTTCCGTACAGCCTCCCATCGGAGATCTCCTCCAGGCTCACCTGCCGCCTCATGCTCTGCCTTACGCCTCCCGTTTTGCCACGACTCTGCATTCCTTTTCCCAGAACGCGATGCCGTATATCCAGATTTCCTCCACGCGATAGCGCCGCAGGATTGCCGTATAATCTTTCTCCTCAATCTGCTTTACGGCTGTTTCACAGGCGCCGTTAAGTTTTCTCTCGTCCCTGACGTCTTTCACTTCCACAACAAAGCCAATCCTTCGATCCTTGCTTTCTACGATAATATCGCTCCGGCCCCTGCCGGTTTCCAGATTCGATGAAACGCGCCATCCTGCACAGGTATTCAGCAGCGCCAGAAGGAACCCATGATAAAAGGATTCCCGCGCGTCGTAGAAGCTGACAGTGTCCAGCAGCTGTTCGTTCAGATAATCTGTTATCGTTTCCGTATCACCCTTTTCAAAAGCCGCATACAACTCAGCAAGTTTACCGGTCTCCGCTTCCGCCTTATTGCGGAACCAGGCCAGCACCTGCCGCATAAAAATCTGCCGGACCTCACGGTTCGGTATGCGCAGCGTATATCTGCCGCCGGACGGTCTCCGCGTAACTGTCAGGTAGCCCGTCATGTACAGGAGACTCCAGATATTGTCAACGTTGTCCCCAATCTCATTATGAGTGAGCTGCTCGTTCAACTGTTTGGTAACCGTATTTCCTGCGATCAGCTCTTCCACTTCCATCTGTGTCGTACCATCAGGCGTCTTTTCAATAAGCCTGCGCACCATATCGTTGCCGCTGGTATACAGCCAGTAAGATTTCGGCTCAGCCTCCGGATCGCCCCGCAAATCATCACAGTAGTTAATCACATCCCATGGGCAGTACACGTCCTGCCCGCCGAAGCGGTATCCGTCATACCATTCCCGCGCTTCTTCCCGGAATTTCTCCAGTCCATAGTACGCCAGCATGCCGCCGACCTCCCGATCCGTGAAGCCAAAATACTCATCGTACTTTACGTCCGAGATGGAATGTACCTTCAGGTTGTTGAGCCCCGTGAAAATACTCTCTTTGGACACGCGCAGACACCCCGTCAGCACTGCGAAGAACAGGCTGTCGTTGGTCTTTAGCGCCGCGCCGAACATCGCCCGGATCAGATCGATCATCTGGTCGTAATACCCATGCTGGTACGCCTTGTCCAGCGGCACATCATACTCGTCAATCAGAATGATAGTCTTCCGGCCGTAGTGCTTCTCAAGAAGAGAGGAGAACATTTTCAGACTGTTCCTGATACCAGAGGAATCTTCCCTGCGCCCCATAAGATTCCGCAAAGGCTGCTTCTCATCGTCCGTCAATACGTCGCTGTCCGCCAGAAATTGCAGACGAAACGCCTCCTGTCGAATGATTTCGGCCAGCATTTTATACGCATCCTCAAACGTCAGTCCGTCCACGCCCTTGAGCGAAAGGAACACCACCGGATATTTACCCATATGTTTCCCGCACAGCGCCGTGTCCTGGCTTACAGCCAACCCGTCGAATAAACTCTTATCCCCGCCGATCTCAAAGAAAGATTTCAGCATGCTCATATTCAGCGTCTTCCCGAACCGCCGCGGGCGGGTGAACAGGTTCACTTCTCCCCAGTTGTTCATGAGATCGGCAACCAGCCCTGTTTTATCGACATAATAAAAATCCTGCGTACGCAGTTTTTCAAAATTATCAATGCCCACTGGCAGCTTTTTCTTCATTTCACTCATTCCATTTTCGCCTCCTGATGCATGCTTCGGCGCACAATCTGTCTGCTTCACTATAGCATCTCCGGGAGGATTTATCAAGCGGAAAGCTGTCGGCGCTTCCGGTATTTCCGACCCATTGTTGGGAGTTTGTTACTGCTCACTCCGTGGCCAGCGACGCGAAACTAGCTTTTTCGTGTAAAGCGTAATTTGTGTGCTCAAATTCACACATAATATTTTGCACTATTCTCATTTTATTGTTGACAGGCAACTTATTCTGTGTTATTCTCTCATTATCACACTTACCTGGTATTCTCGGCGTCTCTGCCATTTCACCCTTACAAATGATAACCTGCCAAAAGCAGCAGTCTTTTCAGCAAAATAATCTATGTAAGGAGTGCCTCTATGCAGGAAATCAAAGACATTTTTGACCGCAGCTTCAAGCGGATCTTCTCACTTTCCAATTCCGCCATTCTAAGCCTCATCAACGGCCTCTTCGGCACCAATTATCCTTCGGACAGTACCATCGTCTATACGAACCGTGAGTCTACCAACGCGGCGCTGAAGCACCACTTCGCGGATGTTTTCCTGGTCATCAATGGTGAACACCATTACCATCTGGAAGCGCAGATCTATCTCGACAGCACCATCGTATTGCGCGTCTTCGAGTACGGTTTCTATCACGCCCTCGAGAGCCGCCAGGACGACAGCCTCCAGTTAGATTTTCCAGAGCCCATCGTCATCTATCTCGTGGACAGTCCCGATATCCCGCCGGAGAGCACCCTGCATATCAACTTTTCCAGACAGGGAACCTTCGACTACCATGTGCACAATTTTATCTATCCCAGACACAGTCTCGCCGAACTTGAGCAGAAAAAGCTGATCGTCCTGATCCCCTTCCAGATACTGCGGCTGCGCGCAATCCTCTATGACGCAGACGGATTGGTCAGGCATCCCTCCCAGATCGAATTTCAGCAGTTGAAAGAGGTTGTCACATGTGATATAATAGACAGCATAAAAACCAACTATACCGCTGGCAATATCACTTATACCGACGCGGCCAAACTGATCGAACTCGCAAACGGCCTGTATGAGCAGATACTGCTACATTACCAGAAAAGAGGAGGCGACCAATCCATGGGAGTTATGCTACCCGGCGCTATGGAACTGCCACATGACGATATCATATTCAAGCTTGAGGAACTTGAAGAAACAAATATTGCCCTGACCAAAGAAAATGCTACCTTGACTAACGAGAATACAGCTCTGACTGACGAGAATAAAAAACTGAAAACCCGCATTGCGGAGCTCGAAGCCTCAAAATAAACTCTTATATTCATAAAACGCTCATTTCAGCTTAATTACCGGAACAATACTGATGTGGCAGCACACATTTTTCAGTGTCGCTGCCCCTCGTTTTGTTTTGATAGAATTTAGTCAATACTACTCCTCAACACTCCAGAGCCCAGCTTTCAACGGATTGTATTATCTTACACGCAATTTTTCTCTGTTTCTCGATCTTCCCGCCAGGCATCTTCAAAATATGCTTCAAGAAAAACAGAGCGTAATCCGCTGTTTCTTTCGATTTCTGTGTAACGCAGTGAGAAAAATTGACAAATCAAGCAGACAATTGCTTCCGCTGTTATCGTTGTAATGTCAGTACAATTCATCCATTATACCTATAGTGGGGAACGTCATCTCACAGAATCTTAAAGCTGTAAAATCAATAAATTATTCATAGCTTACTATTTCAGCACTTCTTACCTTCCCAACAATTTTCAAAACTTTATGACTCTTGTTTCTGTTCATAATAGCTCCCCGATGGGCATTTTCGGGGTATAAAATAACACTGTCACCGGCTGTAAGCGTTATTCTAGCCATCCTCTTTGGAATATTCCAGACAATCACATCATTTTCTGGGTTATAGTTCTCCTTTATTGTCAAGCGGGATATATCTGCCAAATCCATCTGTTCTTCCCCGCTGACCATTATCTGAATATCGACATATTTCCTATGTGATTCCAGTATTGCTTCATTCTCAGGCTTCGTACTATAGCTTTGAATAGTGTAATAGAAATTTTTGTCAACGATAACTTTCGCGCCAGCATCAGTTTCCGAAACAGTTATGTTTTTCAGATAACTGACTGCATGGTCTAACCTGCTCTTTAGCCCATCAGGATCAACCTTTGGTTTTACAATCCATTCGGCAAATTCTCGCAAAGCTCCATTTCCGGCCTTGCTGAGACAAATATAATCAGCGACTGCCTTCACTTCCTGTACGGCATCGGATGGACAGCCAATCACCCCGCCAGCCTCTTTAATTGGCAGCATGCACTTGATATCTATAATATCATCTCCAAAGTACGCGCACCGACCCAATTCTGCCTCTCCGACAATCCCCATTAACGTATTCAGCTTATCCATCTTTCCTTGATACACATGATTAATGCCAAGTTCATCACAACGATTTTGAACAATTGAGCTAATCCTCGCGGTAATGACTATGGGAACAATTCCATATGCCTTAAGAACATTCCTGATCGCATATCCATCCTTGATTGAAAAAGCCTTCATTACTTCTCCGCGAGAACCCATGTAGATCTTACCGTCTGTAAGACTTCCATCAACATCCATGACAAGATACTTAATCATATTTTCTACGCTCCTATGAGGGAATTTACTTTTTGAAGGAGAGCTCCTTCTAAATCAGGTTTAATCGTGCCCGTTTCCCACTTTATTTTGGGAATCAAAAGTGTCAATTGCGTAAGCATAATATTCAGCAAGCATGGTTCGTTATCATATAGCCAACTTTTATATCCCTCAAGTCCTTGGTAAGAGGGCAAGGTGGCCGCTTTAATGCCGTATGCTATCGCTATCTTTTCAAAATCCGGAACGGTATAACCACTTTCAGCAGTTGTGATGCAAAACCTGTCATGATAGGAGCTATGTTGAATTTCACTGATCTTGCCCAGCTCCCTGTTATTCACAACAAGAATCTTTATAGGTAGCTTTTCTCTCTTTACCGTCTCAAGTTCCTGAATGTTCATCTGTAACCCACCATCACCAGTAATACAGTATGTGATCCCCTTATTATTCGAGATCGATGCTCCGATAGCATATGGAAGCCCAACCCCCATAGCTCCATAACTTCCACCTATGATGATCCTTCCATTTATCCCTTTAAGCCAAAGCGACTGTGCTACCCAGCAAACTGTCTGCCCAATATCCACAGTCACGATCGGATTTTCCGGCAATAACCGGGCAATATGATCAATCAGTATATTACCTTCTGTATCATCGTATCCCTCCAGCAACTTTTTTGCCGTATGACATCTGTTCCACCAGTCGATATAGTCGGGAATTTCCTCTTTCAAAAGTAATTCCATAAAGTATCTGGCATCGAAATTATATTTTTCTTCGTCCTCCTTAACCTGCCTTCCCAACTCATATTGATCAACATCGCATCGGATAAGTTTTGCATGAGGCGCAAACAGCTCTTTCATATGCCCGATCTGGCGCAGACCAAGTCTTGCACCGACAGAGATTACGAAATCGCATTCATTCAGGATCATATTGGCTATCCTGTTCCCATATGTACCAATAAAGCCGATACGATATTTATCCTGTACCATATCGACAGTATTCATGCTGGTTAGTACCGGAATATGCGTTTTCTCTATAAATTTATAAATAAGGTCGCCGGCATCAGCCGCACGGGCTCCATTACCTATGATCAATACTGGTTTCTTGGATGTCAAACGGAAAATCAATAACCACACCCCCTTGTCTGCCAGTTGTGGCAAGATTGTATGCCCTGGACACGATATCCGGAAAAGATTCCGCATGGTTCGGTGAAACAGAATATTTTGTAATATGCTTGGTCATAGATACAATTTCCATTTCCTGAAATCCATTCTGCCTGACGCCGGAATACCCCCTCTGTTCGTTCGTCGGCACATTTCCACTTATGCCCATCAGTGGTACACCGTCAAACCAGGCATCTGCAAGTCCGCCAAAAGCATTCACAGCGCCGGGTCCGGAAGTCGTAAAATATACTCCAAGTTTCCCACTGGCGCGTGCATAACCGTCGGCAGCATAGGCGCATCCCTGCTCATTGTAGCAGACGTGAACATTAATCTCCCCTTTACGGGAATATAATGCATCAATAAAAGGTACAATATATCCACCCGAATAACCAAACACATCAGTAACTCCCTTTTTTATCAGAAAATCAACAAGATACTCTGCACAATTCATGACATAGTTCCCTTCCTGTAGCTTTCATATAATGCGTCAAGCTGCGAAAAATCTGTCTTTGAATACCCTATTCCATAACGTGTCCTTTGCTGCGGGGACAATGATTCCATCACTTCAAACATCTCGTTTGCAGTACATCCGAATTTATTCTTCAGATGGTATGCATTGTCAACATGGGAATGTTTCGTTCCACATATATACATAGGGAGATCATATCCCCAGTGTATACTTGGTAAAACAGGAGTGATGTATGTATCAATTGTCTCAAGCAATCTCCGAAGATCATAATGTCCTCCGGAATGCTTATTGATATAATCCGCGAGAAGCTCCGTTTTCGCATTCCCGGCGCCCCGTCCCATTCCGAACAGAGAACCATCTAAAATAACGTCTCTGCCAGTCTCTTCCGCAAGTTCAATCATTCTTTCAGCGAGAGCGCATGACAATCCTAAATTATCATGAGAATGCAGCCCGATTTTTATTTCTCTGTCAAGCAGAGAATCAACCTGCCTGAATATGTGGACAAGATCCACCATGTCCATCGCCCCAAATGTATCCACAATGGAAAATGAAGCAGGCTTTACCTTATTAACCTTTTCAATCAAGCTTGCCCTGGCATCGTCAGTATAGCTGATAGAGTCCATAGGATTGAATTGGACACAATAGCCCTTCTTCATCGCGCCGGCGCAAAATTCCAGCGACTCATCAATTTCATGCTGCGCAAATGAAATACGGAGCCATTTGAAGGATCTGCCATCATAGACATCCAGTCGATCTAATGAGTATCTGCTGTTATCACAAAATCCAAGAAATTTTGTTGCCCCCTGGTCTGCAGGGAGATATTTTCTTGCATCGATGGAATTGTCATATACCAAAGTATCTCCGGTCACATTTGTCTGCAAAAAACCGGTTTCCACATAATCGATCCCAGCATCAGCAAGGCCTTTCATAATACCCCTGACAAATTCCGGACTGGAATTCTTATTGAACAGATACCCTCCATCCCTTATCGTGCAGTCTGTTATCTGAACGCTCATTTCTTCATTATCTCCTTATAAATTGCATTGCAGATTTCAAAATCCTCCGGGTAATCAATATCCATCGCTTCGATTTTACCTACCTCTCTGATGTATGGATGTGACCCAAGCCTCCTGTTATGCTTCAGGAAGGATTCCCTGGTAAACACATAAGCAATTGAAGTCTCCCCATAAATCACCGGAAGATCCTGCGTACGCGGAAAATGATCCGGGTCAAAATTGATCGGATTCCCATCCTGCCACATAAAAGTGCGATAAGCTTCGGCACAGAACGCACTGTCATATTCGCCGCTTGCAACATGATTGACTAAATCGTCAATCGTTTCCGGCTTTGCAAAAGGAGATGTCGTATGGGCATTCACATAAATATCTGCCTCCACAGACTTTATAAATTCCTTAATAAAATCATTTGCATTGATATTGTCACCATTCAGATACTCAGGTCTCTGAAGGAAACGGACACCGGGAAGAAGGTATTCCTTCACAGCTTTATCAGAACAGTATACGTAAACCTCATTGATTGTCTTTGCATCCAGGCAGGCACGCTGGATGAAATGCATAAGTGGGGTGCCATCGAAAAACGGCTTAATGTTCTTACCTGGCACGCGTTTACTGCCTAATTTGACTGGAATTAACGCTACCGTTTTCATTTGCTGTTTTACCTTCTTTCCATTTGAGGATCGGCTCCATCCCATGCTGAATATGCTTTCCCTTCAAGGATATTCGCTATCCTTTCACACGCATGACCATCGCCATAGGGATTACATACACGGGTCATGGAAAGATACGCCTCTTTATCCTCCAGCAGTTCTTTAAAATTCTTGTAAATGACGTCTTCATCCGTCCCCACCAACCTCAAGGTTCCCGCTTCTACCCCTTCCGGCCGCTCGGTCGTATCCCTCATTACCAGAACAGGTTTTCCATAGGACGGGCATTCCTCCTGGATTCCGCCGGAATCCGTCAGGCAAAGATAACATCGTGCTTCAAAGTTGTGGCAATCGAATACCTCGATCGGTTCAATAATATGGATCTGGCTGCAGCCCCGCAGTTCTGCGTCTGCGGCTTCTCGCACTAATGGATTCATATGAATCGGAAATACAGCCCTGCACTCGGGATGTTCATTCAGGACACGTCGGATTGCACGGAACATTCGGCGCATCGGCTCTCCGAGATTCTCTCGACGGTGGGCCGTAATAAAAATGAGTCTTCCATCCCCCGCCCAATCCAGTTCCGGATGGGTATAATCCTCCTTCACAGTATAGCGCATGGCATCAATAACAGTATTGCCTGTAATATAAACCGTGGAAGGATCCTTCCCTTCCTGAATGAGATTCCGTGCGGCGAGCTGCGTCGGGGCAAAGTTATATCTTGAAATGATGCTTACGGCCTGCCGATTGAACTCTTCCGGATAGGGGGAGAAGATATTATGAGTTCTGAGTCCGGCTTCCACATGTCCTACAGGGATGCGGAGATAAAAACATGCCAATGCCGTCACAAACGTAGTAGAAGTATCGCCATGTACCAGAACCACATCCGGCGCAGCTTCTTCCAAAACAAAACGAATCCGCTCCAGGATATTCGCAGTAATGTCGAACAGGGTCTGTCCCTGCTTCATGATAGACAGATCATAATCCGGAACAACACGAAATACTGATAAAACCTCATCCAGCATCTGTCTGTGCTGGCCCGTAACACAGACCACCACCTGAATACCCTTCCTTTTCTTTAATTCGTTAACCAAGGGGCACATTTTTATCGCTTCCGGCCTGGTTCCGAAAACCAGCATAATCTTCTTCATAATCCCCTCCAAATCTGTCATTTGTATTTCCCGATCTTTTTAATTTGGATATGCAGCAAAAGCGCCAGTAATCCTTCTGATACTAAAGGAGCAATTGCGGCGCCATTAATTCCCATTGTATAGATAAATATAAAATTAAAAAGAACCGTTCCAACAACTCCAATCTGAAAACATCTGCTATACTCTTTATCGCAGCCGCTTCCAACCAATGTCTGGATTCCTTCAAAATTATTATTTATCCCTAACAGATCCCACGCCAGTAAAGGATAGATAATATAAAACCTGGACGCATATTCTTTTCCAAAAGCGATAGAGGTAACCGGTTTTGCAAACGCTCCGATGCCAAGAGCTATCACTCCAAAAAATGCCAGTGCATATTTCTTTATCCTTCGAATAAAACGATACCCATCTACATTAGAAGCCGCTATCCTTTTACTCGTGATCGGATACAATATCTGTCCGATCGGACTCCATAAAAGCATAATGACATAAGGTATCTTGTATATCGCCGAATAAATTCCAACATCCTTGTTGCTGGCAAACATACCGAGAAAAGTGACCCCTATCGCTCCAAAGACCTTTGAGCTTAACTGGCTGAAAAATATGTACATTCCGCTTTTCAGAGAAGCAATCAGATCCGATATCTCTATTTTAACAAACCGCAGATGATACCTTCTCATTGCCAATGTCGTGCCAATCAAGTTTGCAAGGATCGGAGAAAGCGAATACAGAATACAATAAAGAAGAATGTCATCCGGCGACTTAATTACAAAGAATATCAATAAAGTAGTTACGCTTCTTGCAATGATTGTGCATATGGAAATATATTTCATTTCCTGCTTGCCCTGAAAAATCCAATTTTCCTGCAGAACGTAGCCGATCAGGCTGCACGATAACGTAAGGAAACATAGATTCGTTACCAAAGGTCTGTCAAAAATCAGGATATTCCCTACGGTGAGCATGATACAGATAACAAACAAAACCAGTCTGGAGCACACTACTGTCGTAAATAAGCTGCTCAGGTCATCTTTTTCGTGCGCCAGGGCCACACTCCGGGTCGCAGATAAAGCAAACCCATACTCTACAACAACTTGCAGATAAGAAACAAAATTCAGAACGATCGAAAAAACGCCATACTGTGAAGCGCCTAAAATCCTGGTTATATATGGTAAAGTCACCAGCGGCAGCACCATATTAAAAAACTGCAGGGTATATAACCATATCCCGTTTTTAACAGAACGCTTTCTAAATAACGATTTTCCATAGCTCATAATGTCAAATTTCATATATTTACTCTTTGCTCATAGTATTTTTGTTTATTCTCATTTATTGTGATGATCAGCAACAGCCATAGCGTGCCCGCCGCGCCAGGTTGTACGTAAAAAACAGAATCGAAACAGTTAGCCAAAAATATAACACCGACAAAGACGATCTTAAAGATGTAATTATCTGTCCTATAGTGCATGAATGACCATACAGCGTAGATGAAAATCCCCAGCAGAAGCAAAAAACCTAACAGTCCGCTCTCCATCAGCGCGTATAGAAAAGAATTATGCGGCTGAACCAAAACCGAAATTCTATCACGTGTAATCATATTTAAATCCACATCATTTACCTGCATAACCCATTTTTGATAGGGAAAGAAATCATTAAGTCCAACGCCAAATATTTTTGTCATAAAGGAAGTTCTGCCAAACAGGATCATAGTATTTACAAGTGTGAGAGACCGCCTCACACTGCTTGTATTAAATAGTCTTTTCCATCCAATAAATTCAGTAGTATTCGCCAGGTTACTGAAATCTAATTCACTGAAAAATACCAGCACAAAAATAAGTAAAACCATAAAAATGATTTTTTTTACAGTCAGTTCTGCCAGTTCAAAATTAATGATCCACAGAAATACAATAGGCCAAATGGCCGCTCTGCTTTCAGTTCCCAAAGCGCCAACTGAAAGGATCGCTAATAATATGTAATACTCCCTCTTTGAGAAAAAATCCCGGTATTGAACACAGAATGCAAACACAACGGCGATCGTATATCCAAAAATCACAGCTCCGCCCCCTCGTGGACTCAGTCTGAAAGTCGGATTGATAAACAGGTGGTGTACTGCCACGTTATACACCAACACAACCACGAGGTATACGCAAAACCATCTGATCATATGGATAATGATGTCTCTGTAACAAAGCCGTCTTTGCTCGCAGTATTCACCCACAACAATTCCGAAAAGCATAGGAATACTGACCCAGATCCATACGCAGAATGAATTTAAAACATTATCTGCTGCAAATAAAACCTGAAAAAACGTATAGACAGCAAATGTAGTCATGAGTCCCCTGTAACCCTGATGACTTTTCCATTTCTTTTTTGTAAATACCAAAACAGCAAATAACATGGTTACAATAATATAAATAACCGATATTGCTCTTATAAACGTTTCATTAAAATAAATCTGAATATATTTCGTTAAAAAATCGCCTTCTACATACGGCAACAATATCAATAGGGCGATCAGCTTCTCCCTCGTTATTGATATTTTCATATACCCTCCAAGATCGTATTGACAATGGAATCCATATCCGTCTCTTTATAAAACGCATAACAACGATCAACCATATCGTCATATCTCGACTCGATCGTTCTCACAATTTGAATCACTTCATCGACTGTCTATTTTTTACACACATAACCGATCCCGCTTGTTGCGAAAGGATATGCCAAGCCCGGAACATCCGAACCGATCATAGGCAGTCCGCATGCGGCGTAATCATAAATCTTATTGGGCGCACAATATAACACATTTAATACTGAAACATGCTTGATTTTCTCAACTTTGTACGGCAGCAGACCAATATGTGCCATTTTTGTAATACAGAGGTGAAACGGCGGTTTGATAAACGGTATGTATTTGACCGTCGGATATCTGCTGCACAGTTCTTTTCGGTAGGGCATATCCTGCCCCATAATGTATAAGCAGTATTCATCGTTTATTCTTTCAATCGCCTGCGCATACAAGTCAAGATCCCTGTCATTATTAAATACTCCCTGGTAAAGAATAATCTTTCTCTTTTCTTTATTTAACTGATCCAATACTTCTTTCACTTCTGCCGGGATCTCAGCGATATCCTGCATCGTCATTTTATTCGGCAATATCGTTGGTAACTCTTTCAGACCCCACCAGGTTTTCTGGATATGGGCGCGATTATACTCCGGAACCACCACCTTATTCGCTTTTTGCGCATATTTCTTTATGTTCATTTGAATCATATACTGTCCCGGTACCAATGGGATGTCCTCGATCAACTCCATCAACTGCATCACATGTTTATAGTCGAGAACCATTTTCCCCAGATCACGCACTGTAGAATCGGTCGTCGTCCATAAAACATCGCAGGATTCCATTTCTTTCCTTACAATTCTTCTTAACCTGTACAGTTTCTCGATATAAGAAAATAAAGAGCGTAGCTTTCCTTTTTTTGCTTCAGGTAAAACAATGTATTTAAAGTTATCTGTGTTTTCCAAATACAATCCACTCTTATCCCTGGTCACTAATGTAACATGATGACCATTCCGCAACAGAATCTCGATCAGATTTCTCACAGGTGGAAAAGCATTGATATGACAGCTGTGTACGATCAATATATTCATGAAAAATCAACTCTTCCCTTCAATAAAGACTCTGTTTTTCGTCTATCCTTCAATATCTAAATTCTCGTTTTTTCCCTTTTTTAATATGTTATTAAATGATGTCTATAGTTTAACTTTTGTATAAAAATGCTTTTCTTGTTTTTCTATCGGGGGAATTATCATATAGTCCCCATATAGCTTAGTCAGATATTCTTCCACATTGGCATATACATTAAATTCTCTATCCTCAAATCTGACCTTTTTTAACGGAAAAATTATCTTCCGGTCAAGCATCTCTCCAAAATAATGCCTTCGTCCTGTAGGAACCGTTGTGTTATCGGACTTCTTTTCAGTCTGAGCAAATTGATCAAACTTATAAAACCACCACTGATACGATTTAAATGACATAAGACATCCCAGAGCACATCTGACACAATATATAAATAAGGTTTTCCTGCTCCCCGAAAACAACGATCTCATTTCATTGCTCCGGCTTTGAAAATAATACGAGGAAACCACTGCCGCTTGAAAAAGATCACACGAACATCCTTTTACTATGGCTATAACAGGATTTTCCGGAACATTTTCTATCGGAAATATGTCTAAGCTCACTCCCAATTTGATGGAATCTCCAGCATGAAACACATCTTCAAGAACTGTTCCAGGCAAAGCTATTTTGCAAAAGACAGCAGCAGCTAATCTATTTCCGTCAGGGGCATATACTTCATATTTACCCTTATATTCTTCTGCAAATAATAGGATAAAGCAGTCATAATCCGCTCTTGGCATATTTAAATCAATATCGTCATCCCATGGTATAAACCCTTTATGCCTGACAGCGCCTAAAGCGCTTCCGCCGCCTAATGCACAAGAAAATCCATGATGGTCGCAAAATCCCATAACATCTGAACACATATCAAGAAGTAATTCTCTTAGTTTTATTTGTTGCTCCTTTGATAATTGAATTAATCCCGATTTATCTCCCAATTCATTTAGCATTTTTTTAATCTGAATTTTCATGGTACTGCCCTTCCATAATCCTTATACTTTCATGAATTAAATATTCATAAAGCATTTCTGCTGCACTATAGATAGCACCCCTCGGATTCAGCCAGTAAATCTTCTCTATCTCATGTCTTTTTTCATTCGTACAGTGCTCAATATCCGTCTTTTTAAGCGCTGCCTTCAATTCATCCTCAGATGACACTGTAAAAGAAGCAAACTGCTCGAAAAAATCCTCCTTCTCATTCGGAAACTTCCATATGATCAGGTTGTCCGATTCATACAATGCTCTCGCCAGCATAGTCGATCTATGACCTACGTAGACGGTTGTGCTTGGAAGCTCGCCTTGCCCTATGATTTCAATGTTGTGGTCTCTCAGCTTTTCATACAGCTGTTCATTGCTCCTTGGATGCAGCTTCAAATACAGTTTTGTTTTCTTGTCGACTGTGTTTGAAAATGCATCCAAAAACTCATTGAATTCCTTTCGGCTCCTTGTCCCGTCCTCTACCATAACCGTCGCCACATAGCAGATTGCCTTTTCCTTTTCATCATGAAACATAAAGCCGTCCAGATCGTGATCACCCATCACCCGAATCCTGTCTTCCGGGTACAGCATCGTATTCCTGTAATAATCAGCCCAATACTCTCCCATCGTCAGTACGTAATCTCCGATAAGGTACGGCGAAAAATAATGCGCGACAATGCTCGTGACATTATGCTTTTTCCTTAAAATATCCTTCAACAGACCGACATAGCTCCTGCCGTCATACCTGCACATACGCCGCATGATCCAAAAATATGAGAGCGTTTTCGGAATGAATCTTAAGGCCGCGGCTGCGTTCGATGCGCTTACCTCATTTATATTTGCTCCTTCAAAGATAACTCCCTCCTGTATCATCACGGTTTTTATCCCAAGCCTGTGCGCATGAAGAATCATCTCCATGTCAGGGATCCTTGGATTGGTGAAGACGATCATACGGACTGCATGCCTGTTCAGGAAATCGTCAATATCTCTGATCTCCTTCCGAAGGTAATGATGATCCATATTTGTCTTATCTTCGTTTCCCGGCAATTCCAGACTGACCGATGCCAGTGCAAGCCTATCGTCCATCTTTTTTAAAGCATCTGCAATTTTAAAAGCATATCTCTTGAGATCTACAAGAGGACGTTCAAAAAAGAGGACATCTATCCTGTCGTCCTTCATTTATTCACAAACCTTTCCCTACAGTGAACATCGCTGAATGATCAGACCTAAATTTTATCTTCGTTGATTATTTTCCCAGCTGGAATCACATCGTTTATTTCATCATCTATATCTTTTTGCGAAAATACTAACAATACAGTCTTAATAAATATTTTCAGATCAAGCATAAAGGAAATATGCTTTACATAATATGTGTCCCAATTATATTTCTCTGCGATGGGCTGGTTGTTCCTTCCATGAATTGCAGGAAGGCTTGTAATCCCAGGCAATATGTCAAAGCGGCACATTTGCTCATCTGTAAATGTCGGCAGATCATTTATCAACTGTGGTCTCGGCCCTATAAACGACATTTCTCCTTTGAGTATATTTATCAACTGCGGCAATTCATCCGCGCTGGTTCTCCTCGCCCAATACCCTGATTTCGTAAGCCTTTCCTTATCAGATAGAAATCTGCCTGATCCGTCAACCGTCTCAATTTTCATTGATCGGAGTTTGTATATCGAAAAAATTCTTTTCCTGTATCCCGGTCTTTTCTGCGTAAAGAAAATCGGCCCTTTTGATTCTGACTTTATCCAGACGGCAAACACAGTCGTTACAAAAAACGCCGGAAGCAAAAGGATTATCGCCAGAAATATATCCAAAACTCTTTTGACTTTCAAATATACGATCTGACCTTTTGTGAACTCTGTGTGCTGTTCATATTTAAGGAGTTCTCTGTAAAGAGCATTCTTTTTTTGTCCTGTAGAATTATGGTTATCTTCATACTCCATCGTTACACCTTTTTATTATTCTATTGTCATCGTCCTCGTCATCCGCTCCATCAGGTCGTATCCGTCCCAGAGCAAATCAAAATCCATCGTCTTCCCGACCGGCACGATCCGGTCAACCCCTTTTACCCCGGATCTCACAAGCGGGAGCAGCGCAGTCCTGTCCCCGATGTACGCCACCGTCTGGCAGCGCCTGTCGTCACACAGCTCCCGGAGCTCCAGGATGTTCCCGCAGTCGTATTCAAAGAAGTAGCCTGAATTACCTTTATAATCCATCAGTGCAGCCGGGGCCGTCTCCACCCGGACACGTACAAGCAGGTTGTCCGCGTGCCCTTCGATCCGGATACCATCCGTCACTGCCGCGGCACGGTAGCTGTCCGCCAGCTTATCAACCCCCTGGATTGGCTGGAAGCCATACTTTCTTTCCGTAAGCCTGTGCAGCCGTCCCCAGAATTCCGTTTTTGCCTCTTCCTTCCGGCCGCCCAGCCAGGCGACCAGCCGCGGGCTCGTGCAGGCGTTCTGGTCGGTCAGGTACGTGTCGTTGTAGAATCCCTCCGCCGCCTTCCCCTTTCCGCTGTCCAAAAGATCCATGTACGCATCGCTGTCGACTACCGCAACCGAGAACCGGTCCGCAAATGTGATTTCCCCGGCCCGTGAGCCAAGCGGCGACCTGCGCAGCTCCGCGACCGTGGCATCCCCGCCCCAGACAACACGGACATCGGCAATGGACGAGAACAGGTCGTTCACCGCGCGGTCACGCCCATACCGTACAAGGCATATGTACGGTTCCATATATGGATACCTTTCCAGCGCAGACCTGAGCGCCCTGTTGACCAGCCCCACCTGTGGGAAGTCCTTTGACGGGATCCTCACAATGTTGGCATTCCCCGCCAGGAGCCCGGCAGCGAGCGAGTACGCGTAATTCACCGGCACGTTGGACGGCGCGATGTGGAACGCCGTGCCGCGTCCCAGACGGATATTCCCATTTCCCGCGTCCCTGGCAAAGCGCCCCTCCAGCCTCCGCGTGTTCGCCTTCCGGATCCAGAACGCGAACGTCACCACGTCCGGATACGCCCTTGCCTCCCTGTCCGCCATCAGGTTTCCTGACACCCCGTCCAGGAATTCCAGCACCCTGCCGTCAAATGGCTCCCATGGGGAGAGCGACGGCATTTGCCGCACCGTCTGTGCACTCCCGACAAGGAAGCGCACAGACGAAAGTGCATCCAACGTTCTGTCAGGCTCCACGTCTGGCTTCTTCTCACCCTGTCCCCTGTCCGCTGTCCCTGAGCCCGTCTGTGTTCCGGCTAGATATGTCCCGGCTTTCTCCCGGGTAGTTTCCCCAACTGCACGAAACCCCGCTGCATACGTGTCGCTGCACCCGCGGATCTCTGCGTCTTTCAGGCGCCCGAGCACCCTGAAATATTTCCCTTTCCGCCCGCACGGGCAGTCATCCTCCCCGAGCAGGATCCCCTCATCCTCTGTCAGCAGCGAATGTCCGGGGTAGGACTCCGGGATCGCCGAAAGTACCTGTATAATCCCTTTCTCCCCAATACCGCACTCGCTGAAGTCAAGCGGGTTCCTCATCACCACATCGGAAAAGATGCTCGCGTGCAGGTGCCCGTACTCACACTGCATATAGATGCAGCCGGTCTGCTCCACCATCCCATAGTAGTCGTGTATGTCGTCCAGCCCGCAGGCTTCCCTCAGACTTGCATGGAATTCCTCCGGACCCACCGCCTCGTTCACGAGCTTCTTCCATCCGCCGCCATGGATCAGGACCCCCTCCGAAAGGTCGAACGTGATCCCCTCACCTTTCAGCCGGACCAGTTCCTTGTAAAAATGCTGCCAGACCATGAACGTGAACCCGAAAAGGAGGATCCGTTCCCCACGGTGCTGCCCCAGGAATTCTTCCAGCCCTTCCACATCAAGCTTCATGTCGTCGTCCAGAGCGTAGACCCTCCTCGAGCCAAAAACTGAGAATCCCAGGATCCCAGCACCCCGCGCCGAGAACATCCGCCGGTCCTTCACCACAGACGGGCAGTCCAGGATTATCATCGGCATACGGTCCGTGCCGGTAAAATCCGACACGATCTTCGCCATCGTCTTCTGCTGGTTTGCCGCCGTTGTCCGGTCGAGGAATATCTTCGATACTGCCTGCCCTGTGGTTCCCGAAGATGTCACCGTTTTCACCACTTCGCCGTCTGCCACGCTTTTCAGGGACAGCTCCTTGAACATGCGCACCGGCAGGAACGGGATGTCCCTGTATGAGGCTGCCGCCGTGCCATCATAACCGGACGCCTCCAGCATCCGCCTGTACTCCGGGCAGTTCAGCCTGTGGTGCTCCGTCAGCCCCAGCAGACGCCCGGTGAGCAGTTTTTCCTTTTCCGCCCTCCCGAGGGAAAACGGTGGTATCTTCAGAATCCTACTGTAATCCATCCCTGTCCTCCAGACTGTTTTTCCTCATAAAAATGCAAACTGCCGTCCGTCCCATGCCCACGGCTTCCGCCTGTTCCTGCAGGGAACAGGCCCATCCATGGCGGGTTCATCCGTAATACCGCTCCAGTTCCCGGTACAGGGTCTTCCCGGAATCATTCCGTGGGATCGCGCCAAGCACCACCGTCCGGAATGCCGCCGGGTTCAGGCCTGTTTTCTGGGACACAAACGTCCGGACCTCCCCGGCCACTGACCCGTCCGTGACGAACAGGTACATCTGGTCGTCCGTACCCGCGCTGGCAAAGTCCAGCCCGCCGAAATGCCCCCTGACCATACGGTCAATCTCATCCAGGTTCACCCGGTTCCCATAGATCTTCAGGAAGCGCTTCTTCCTCCCTGTAATGTAGTAGTACCCATCCCCGTCGAACTTTGCCATGTCCCCGGTTTCCAGCACCCCATGCCGCTCGTCGCCCTCCGCAAGGTCCTCCCCGCGCTCCGCATAGCCCAGCGTGACATTCGCGCCCTCGTAGACCAGTTCCCCCTCCGTATAGGGCTCTGTGATCTCATTCCCGTCAGTGTCTTTCAGCCTGAAGCGGCCGCCCGGGATGGCGATCCCCATGGAGCCCTTTTTCTCCACCGCCCTGCCTGGGGGAAGATAGCCCATGCGGGCAGTGGCCTCACACTGGCCGTACATAACGACAAAACGCTTCCCATTTCCCTGGGCATATCTCGCAAATTTCTCATGGAGCTCCGGCTGGAGCTTCCCGCCCGCCTGCGTCATCGTCCGCAGCGACGGCAGGTCCATCCGGAAAAACCGCAGCCGGTCCAGCATCTCATAGGTGTAGGGCACGCCTCCGAATGATGTCGCGCCCTGCTCACGGAAAAAACTCCAGAATTCCCTCTGCATCAGACCCTTTTCCGTGACCAGGATCCCCGCACCCGCCAGCAGGTGGCTGTTGATGATGGACAGGCCGTAAGTATAGTTCATCGGCAGGGTCGTGACCGGGCGTTCTGTCTCATCCAGCCCGAGGTACTGCACGATGGATTCCGCATTCACCCGGATGTTCGTGCTGCTCTGCCGGACGAATTTCGGGCTGCCCGTTGAGCCAGAGGTTGTGAGCAGGAGGGCAAGGTCCGGATGCATGGGATATTCCCTGCCATAGTCTGTCCGCACCAGGCTGTAACCCCATGCCCGGTACACCGCCTCCATGCCTGGGAAATCCGCCTCCTGCCCCTGCGGTACCCAGAGATATGCCGGGCAGTATGCCTGCAGCAGCCCGCCCAGAAGTTCCCGGTCCAGGTGCCGGTTCAGCAGCACCGGCACAATGCCGGAATCCAGGAAGGCCACATACCCAAGGATTGAACCAATGCTGTTTTCACACAGGCAGAATACCAGACAGCGCTTCCCTGCCGCATCCGACAGGATATGGCATTCCCGCGCCAGTTCTCCATATGAGAGCGCATTCCCCTGGTCATCCAGCAGGGCCGTATTCTGTTTGTGTTCTTCCAGATCCCAGATCTTTTCCATTCCGTTTTGCTCCACTCCCTCAGACATTCGTCACAAATCCGCAAGATTCCGCTTAAAACACAATCCCGTACTCTTCCCTGGAAAGAATCTCCATCCCCTTTTCATAAGAACTGAGATCAATGATATCATCCGTGTCCATCATGATGTCAAACGCATCCTCAAGTGCTGCGACCAGTCCCATGTGGCCGACAGAATCCCAGGCCTCAATCTCCTGATATTTAAGCCCGGAAAGCTGTCCTTCCGTAATCTCCAGAGCGGTCATAAAAGCTTTGTTGTACTTTTCCTGATTTGTCATCTTCTTTTCTCCTTTTCCTGAATATTTTTCCACATTACACCTGAAAATCTCCGTCAACGCCGATGATCTTCCCCGTCACATACCCTGACATATCCGAAGCAAGAAAAGTAATAACGCCTGCCACATCCTCAGGTCTCCCCAGTCTGCCCATACGGACATGGGACAGGTTTTCCTCAATCCTTTTCTCCCCAATCACACGGAGCAGGTCCGTGTCGATCAGGCCGGGAGCCACCGCGTTGACGCGTATCCCCTTCGGGGATAACTCCTTTGATGCCGCCTTTGTCAGCGCCGCCACGGCGCCCTTTGACGCGGAATAGACTGCCTGTCCTGCCGCCCCGTCCAGTCCCACAATACTGGACAGGTTTATGACAGATCCCGAGCCCTGCCTGCCCATCAGTTTGACCGCAAGCTGGGTCATGCTTATGACGGCAAAAACATTCACGTCAAAAACAGCCCTCATCAGGTCGTAGCCGATCATGCCGATCACGTTGTCCTGCATGATCCCTGCATTGTTGACAAGGACATCCAGCCTTCCCTGCTCCTTCCTGATCTGCATTACGGCTCTCTTCGCCGCCGCCTCATCCGTCACATCAAAATACAGGGGAACGACCGGCGTATGGTACTGTCCGGCAAGCTCCGCGAATCTTGCATCCAGGGTTCCCTCCGTCCGTGCCGTCCCATAGACGGCTGCCCCTTCCTCTGCAAACTTCCGTACCGTCTCCGCCCCGATCCCGCGTCCTGCGCCAGTCACCAGGCAGACCTTATGCTCCAAGAGTCCCATTTTTTCCATGCTCCTTCATATTGATGCCCCGCCATTCACTCCCAGGATTTCCCCGGTGACATAGCGCGACAGGTCTGCTGCCAGGAACAGGACTGCATCAGCCACCTCTTCCGGCGTCCCAAGCCTTCCCAGCCCGATCTTCGCAATTTGTGCCCGCATCCGCTCTTCCCCGATACTGCGGTACATGTCGGTGTCGATCATGCCCGGCGCTACGGCATTTACCCGGATCCCATAAGGGGCAAGCTCTTTCGCCGCGGTCTTTGTCATCGCCGCCACAGCCCCTTTGGAAGCCGAATAGGCTGTCTGCCCCGCATTTCCCTCCATGCCGACGATGCTGCAGAGATTGATGATGCTGCCGCTGCCCTGCCTCATCATCAGCTTGGAGGCGAGCTGGAGCATATTTACCCCCCCCCACAGGTTTGTATCATACATTTCCCTTACCAGTCCCGCGGACACCATGCCGATGACCGCGTCTTTCATGACCCCGGCATTATTGACCAGCACGTCAAGCCTTCCCTGTTCTCTTCTGATCTCCATGACCGCCTGTTTCGCGGCATCCCCTTCCCTCACGTCAAAATACAGCGCTTTGGCCGTACCCGGGCAGTGTACGCTCAGCTCCTCAAAATATGCGTCGAGGTTTTTAGGTCTGCGGACATTTGCGTAAACCACCGCCCCCTCCTCGGCAAACCGTCTGGCTGTGGCCGCCCCGATTCCCCGGCTCGCGCCTGTGACCAGACATACTTTCCCATCCAGCAATCCCATCTCTTTCCCTCCGTCATCATGCATGCGGAATCGTCAGGCACATTTCCCCCTATCTCGGGAACAGCATCTCCCGGGCAGGGTTGCCCGAAACCACCGTGTTGTCCTTTACATTGCGTGTCACCATAGCCCCGGCCCCTACAAGACACCCTTCGCCTACCGTCAAACCATCTCTGACCGCGGCATTCCCAGATATCTGCGTATTTCTTCCAACGGTCACACTCCCGAACGTATGGCTTTCCCCGCACATGAACACATTCTCTCCGAGAAACGCATTATGGGAAACATAGACAGAATTATCGATCTTACATCCCCTGCTGATGACCGTGTTATCAATGGCGCCCCTCGCAATGACCGAGTTAGCCCCAATCTGGACATCATCTTCTATAACAACTCCTCCAAACTGTGGCATTGTAACGGCACTGCCATCAGTATCCCGATCTGTTGATAATCCATCTGCGCCAATCACAGCGTTTTCTTTGATCAGTACATGATTTCCTATGTATACATTACCTATGATCCTAGCTCCTGCCGCAATATAGCAGTTCTCGCCTATGTGAATATTACCGTTCATATACACATATGGAAAGATTTTCGTTCCTTTCCCAATCTCAACATTTCCAGCGACAAGATATCGATTAATCTCCTTTACTTGTGAACATGGTATAAAATTTGTAATATTATGCTTTTGGAAAAAACGGCAGTATTCCAGATGTGGATCTTCACAAAATACTATTGCATGTTTCTTCTCCAATCCTTTCGGCAAATTAACATTCTCCGGCCAGAAAATCAGACAATTCTCTACTGATGAAAAGACATCTGCTTTATCCATATACTGTTTTATAATAAACATTACGGCATTGTTCTTTGGATAATTAAGAGAAGCTGCTCTTGTAACAGTAAAGTCATGAGAGCTGTCATACTCTTTCACATTAACCTCAAAATAATTGTAATCTGCAAACATAGCGCCATATCTCACTTATATTACCTCCCGAAGCATTTTATCTGGCCCACCTGTCTACTCTTCTTATTGTTTCAAACACTTCTGCATAATCCATACAGCATTGATTTCCCATCGTCTTTGCCAGATTCTCTATTGCCATCAGTGAGCGCGGATGAGGATAATCACACAGTTCTGTCTCATAACACGCAAAAGCGTCCAGTTTTTTTTGCATGACTTCTTTATCAAATCCAACCCATGTGTCCGGATTGAATGTTCTTGGATACCCCCATTCAGTCGCACTGGCTATGTAAAAACTATATATTTCCTCTATGAACACATTTTTGGGGCGAAGCGCCACAAGAGCAGCGTCAAAAACAATCTTGTGATCTTTATTTATATCAGCTCCGCTGTGGACATAAATGATATTTGGTTGAAAATCAGCAACCACTTTTTCAATTGGTGTTATAATTTCCACAATCGGCACAGAATCAAGATGCTGGTCAGGAAGACCAATGCATTCTACAGACTCTATTCCGAGAACCTTGGCCGCTTTTTTCATTGCAGACTGCTTCGCGTTACCATCCTGCGAACGCATACTTTCTCCCTCACAGAGAATGATAGAATGCACTATATTATCCTTGCTTGACGTATACATTGCAATCGTCGCACCGCATCCTAACAATTCGTCATCTGGATGAGCAGCTATTATCAGAATTCTGTTCTTCTTCATGTTTTCCCTTATCTGGATATTTCCAATAAACTCTTCAGCTTCCCGCATACATACTCCACATCTTCATCATCCAATCCTGTGTGAAGTGGCAGTGTAATCAGATTGCTATAATAATCGAATGCATTCGGGTACTCTCTACAGTCCTTCCCATAGGCTGTCATCATCGGAAGCGGTTTATAATGGACATTCGTCGCTACACCCTGCTCCGCCATCCTCTCTATGATCCTGTTTCTGTCGTCTTCCCCTATACCGGGTATCCGGATCAGGCAAAGATGTCCCGAACTGTCCATGCAATCCGTGCGATAAATCAGACGACTGACTCCCAGTTCATCACAAACGGCATCGTATCTTTTCAGGATCTCCCATCTCCGCGCAAGCAATCCCTTATACCTGTCCAATTGTCGTAATCCGATTGCCGCCATAACATCCGTCATGTTGCATTTGTACCACGGACCGATAATGTCATATTCCCACGCTCCGATCTTCATCTTGGCTAGGGCATCCTTACTCTGCCCATGCAGAGAAAGCAGCTGGTACATATGATAAATCTCGGCATCATCAACTCCAGCGATTGGTAACCAGGTAGCCGCACCGCCCTCTGCCGTCGTAAAATTTTTGACCGCATGAAATGAAAAACTCGAAAAATCAGCTATTGCACCGCAGTATCTTCTGGCTTTCTCTGTTTTTTCTGCCTCTAGGATATTTACAATCCGAGAAGCGCCAAGGCTGTGGGCACAGTCCGCGACAACAGCAATCCTTCCCATGGCTTTTTGTATGCGAGACGACAGATCTGCCAGAGAATCACTGTGATCCTCAAGCGGTGTGAATAGATGCTTTTTTCGTTCTGCAATTTCAAAAATCCTGTCATAATCGCAGACTATACCGCCAAGGTCAACAGGGATTACAGCTTTCGTTCTTTCCGTGATGGCATTCTCCACCTGTTCGTAATCCATCTCCGGCATATGTGTGATTGGGTCGCCATCCTTTTGAATGTCAACAAATTTTACCGTCGCTCCTGCATGGATCGCCGCACTCGCTGTCGCCGTATAAGTATAAGCCGGTACAATCACCTCGTCGCCCGGCCTGATACCGAGAATACGCAGATTTAATTCTTCCGCAGCCGTTGCCGAATTCAGGCAGACAACTCTGTTGGAGTATTCATCATTCGCCTCTATATCCGTTTTTCCGGTTTCTATGTATGCCGCCAAACGTCTTTCGAGAAGTTTTGTTCTCGGGCCTGTCGTAATCCAGCCGCTGCGCAGTGCCTCCGCAACTTCCGCAATCTCCGCTTCACTTATGTCCGGTGGACTGAAACGGATGGTTCTTTTTCGATTTTCATGCTTCATTTTTCATAGGCACCTTCAATCTTAGACTTTCGTTTATCGGTATCCGCAAAATATTGTTATGATGATCCTGCCTTGATATCCCCCATGTATACAATAAAAGATTAGGGATCTTCTTTTACTCTACCCCGAGCGCTTCCAGCTTTTTCCTGCGCTCCGCGTTCATCCCGGTATGATATGTCTCTTTCTGCTTTCGGATCCACCGCCCCAGATGACAGCCGTCCTCGGTCACGTAGGCGACCGGGATGTTCAGGTTCCCATACTTTTTGCGGTACCTGCAGGCGGCCATATAAGCTTTCTCCCAGATGGCATTGTTCCTGTTCTCCCAGATCATCCCCAGCTCATCGAGCCGGGCTACCTGTTCTTCCGTCAGCTCCGCCCTGCCGGTTCCTTCGGTTCGCCGGGCGAATCTTGTATTCGCAATCCAGACCCCAAGCTTGACTCCATTCGAATCCACGTAATAATAAGGGACGTCCAGATTTCCATGTTCGCGGTGGTATCGCAGCGCCGCATGATAATTCTGCTCCCAGAAATAATCTGGCACATCCCAGACCATACCTATTGTGTCCAGCGCCGCTATGCGCTCCTGAGTCATGTATGCGTTGCGGATGCCGCTCTTCTTATAAGTGCGCAGCTGCGCGAGCCATTTACCCAGATTTACGCCGCCGTATTTCCCATCCCGCACGTTCACCAGCAGGTTCCCGTGCTCCCGGTAGTATTCCTGCGCCGCCGCGAAATAGCGCTCCCAATTCTGGTCTGCCTTCGACTGCCAGCGCATACCGAGCCGATCCAGTCTCGTAATCTGTGATCCTGTGAGAATGCCTTGCACCTTTCCGGCCCGCACCTTCCGCTGCGTGTCCAGCCACTGTCCCAATGACAGGCCGTCCTCTGTCACATAACGCTTCGTCGCTTCCAGATTTCCATGCTTTTCAAAATACTGTTCCGCCGCCTGATACATCAGTTCCCACGAGGCGCCCAGCGTTTCGTTCAACTTGCGGAACAGCCGCATACAGTCCTGCACCTCGTCCGTGATATGGAAGTGCTCGTTGACAATAAAGCTGCTTTTCCCGCGTTCCCGGTAATACCGCACCGCCGCCTGCATCTCTTCCTCGACCGTACCGATGCTGCAGAGGTTCTCTATGTTCATGACCACATCGAAAATCACGGCGTTCTCACCCCGGCTCTTCCCAGCGGACAGCGCCCGTCCGATCTGCTGCTTGTAGATGATCGGCGAAACTGTCGGCCGCAGCAGGATCACGCCGCTGACGTCATTCATATGAACTCCCTCGTTCAGCATATCAATGCAAAACAGAAGCTTCAGGTGAGCGCTCTCATCCGCCTTGAACCTTGCGAATTCCGTCTCCGCCCGCGCATCCTCCGAATAGACAGAGTATATGTGCGGCTCAGGGTCCACCTTCGCAAACCACTCCGGCACTTTCGCGATCATCTCCTGCATATGTTCATAATCGGAACAGAATACAAGATATTTTCCGGATCTGTTTTCCATGTGCTTCCGGAAAACCTCATCCAACCCGTCTGCTTTCTCCAGCGCGCGTTTCAAGGTTTCCAGATATTTCTCCGCCTCCGCGCGCACTGCCCTGCTCTTCGCATTCTTCGCCCGCTCACGGCAGCGTTCCAGCTCCTTCTGACAGGAATACATCGAGAGCACATATTTCGGCGGATTCAGGATACCGCGCACGATCGCGTCGCCGAGCGTCATCTCCGAGGCGATGTTCCCACCGAAGAGCTCGTCGGCCATATCCCGCTGCCCGTCCAGATAACGGATGTTCGTCGCGGAGAGCCCGAGCACAGGAGTTTTCGGGTACTGCGCTAGCAGCCGCTGTACTCCCTGTCCCCACATCTTCGCGCCGCACCTGTGGAACTCATCCAATACTATGTAATCTGGACAGATCTCCGTGAGCTCCCCTGCTTCCATCATCATAAGTCGCGCGTAGGTACAGAAGCGGATATTTGCCAGAGTGCCGCCACATGCCACCCGCCAATTCTCCAACTGCGTCCGGAAAATGTACTCAGACGGCGACAACCAGCAGACAGTCCTGTCCGGAAAATCCGCACACAGCTTAAGCCCGATGAATGACTTCCCTGTGCCGGTCGGATGGATCACGGCCGCGCGCCCCTTTTTAGCAAGCATGGTAAGCGCTGATTCGTATGCAGTTTTGTTGTGCTGAAACAGAACAGCCCCCATATCCGCATTCCTTCCGCGCAAAATCCGTTTGTTTGTGGCACGTAGACCTGCCAATCTATATTTCTGCCTGCCTCTTATGGGTGTAATGAAGTATATTACTTCATTACAAAACAGCCGAAAGTCCTGTATTTTCAGTCACTCGACTGTTTTTTCGACTACAATTCTGACTGCAGATAATGTTAAATCGGTTCGAATGATTTGCTGAAAGATGATAAAATAAGACAGTTGGCAGACTTATACTTTGACTACAATTCTGACAGCGAATAAATGAAAAAAGAAGAAAAGCTATTGAAGAGAAGTAAGACTTTTCAATGATATGTCATAAAATTTATGGTTATTCCAAAAATTATCGGTCTTTATTTCTGGAAATATTTTTAAAAGTTCCGCGAACAGTTGACATTCGATAAGCAAGATGCTAAAATCTTATCGCATTTGAGGTTTCGGATGTGTCATTTCACGTGTAATGAAGTAATATACTTCATTTTTTTTTTGACTGCTTTTCCGCCATATATACCGCAGGAAATAAGCCCCCTGCGGCTCGCAGAGGGCTTACGGTAACGCAAAAGCTTCATTCCTTAATATCGTCATTTCGACTTGCTGATCATCCCGATGATCTCATCCACAGTCTTGTCGCTGGCAAGCACTGCGGCCATGAGACGCTTCTTGTCCTCTTCTGATTTTTCACCGTTCAGTCTTTTCAACAAAGCCTTTTTCTCCTTGATCTGTTCCTGAAGTGCTTCGATCTCGGCGGTCACCTGGACGATCCGCTCATCCACCGTGAGCGTAGATTTGTTTTTTGATCCTTTCGTACGCGGCATAGTATCGCTCCTTTCCGTGTATGGTATTTAATACTATAGCGGAATCTTTCGGAGAATGCAAGGGTTATTCTTCCATCTGCCGCACAAACTTATAAACTTTCGGAGACATCTTCCGCACGGGCTCACATGCCGCCGTGTAAGCTCGCTGCTTTTCGTGGGAAAGCCTCAGCACGGATTCACATGCACCATGATGTGCTTCACCTGATCGAACTGCCGCTCGATCCCCTCGTGCACGCGCTCCGCGATCCCGTGCGCCTCGCGCAGCGACATATCTCCGTTCGCGGTGATATCGACATCCACATAAATCCGGCTGCCAAAAGTCCTCGTGCGAAGCAGATCGACGCCCTGCACGCCCTGCTGGCGCAGCACGAACTCACGCAGCTCCTGCTCAAGAGCCGGATCGCAGGCCGTGTCCAGCATCTTATCAATCGCATCCCGAAAAATATCGTACGCCGCCTTTAGAATGAACAGACAGATCACGACGCTCGCGAGCGGATCCATCACTGGAAAGCCTAGACGTGCCCCAAGGATGCCGACGAACGCGCCGACCGACGAGAGTGAGTCTGAACGGTGATGCCAGGCATCCGCCATGAGCGCGGACGAATTGATCTTTTTCGCGTAAAATCGCGTGTACCAGTACATCCATTCCTTGACCGCGACTGAGATCACCGCCGCAGCGAGCGCAAGCACACCCGGAACTGCAAGGCTCTCATAATGCCCGGCCACAATCTTCTTCAGTCCAGACATTCCGATCTCCCAACCGGTGATCGCCAGAACTACAGCGAGCAGAATCGCGGCGACGCACTCCATGCGCTCGTGCCCGTACGG
>CANQIW010000003.1 GCA_947624055.1 uncultured Lachnospiraceae bacterium | reverse complement strand
CCGGGAAGCTGCTGCTTCAGCTGTTCGACGATGTGCTGGAGATCACGAAGATCGAGTCGGAGCAGGTTCGGATCGAGGAGACAGAGGGGAGCCTGGCGGATATCGTCGAAAAGGTCACAGAGGACGCCAAAGCCCGCGCGCTTGCGAAGAATATCTCTCTGTCGTTGAGCCTGTCCGGGGTCAGGCATTTTGACGTTTTTGCGGATGCGGAAAAGCTGTCGCAGGTGTTGTCCCATCTGCTCTTCAACGCGGTTAAATACACGCGGGAGGGCGGAAACATCTGGATCACGGTAGAGGAGATCCGGCAGCTTTCAGATGATTACGCGATCTACCGCTTTGTCGTTGAGGACACCGGGATCGGGATCGGAGGGGATTTCCTTCCGCATATTTTTGAACCGTTCGAGCGCGAGAAGAATACGACGATGAGCGGCGTGCAGGGCACGGGTCTCGGGCTCGCGATCACGAAGAACATTGTCGACCGCATGGGCGGCACGATCGAGGTCGACAGCACGGTGGGAGCAGGGAGCCGTTTCACGGTCACGCTGAGCTTCCGGCTGAACCGTCTGCACGGCAGGGAGCAGGGGCGCCGAGAGAGCACGCTGGATCGACTGAGAAAGGGACAGAAGATCCTGCTCGTCGAGGACAACGAGATCAACCGCGAGATCGAGGTGGAGCTGCTGCGCTGCGCCGGCTTTCTGGTAGACACGGCGTCTGATGGAAATATGGCCGCGAACACCATGCGGAATTCCCTGCCCGGCGAGTACGCGCTCATCCTGATGGATATTCAGATGCCGGTGGTGGACGGCTATCAGGCGGCGCGGCTGATCCGCAGCATTCCGGATCCGGAGCTCTCCGCTATTCCAATCGTCGCGCTGTCGGCGAACGCCTTTGATGAGGACAGGCGGCAGTCGATCCGGAGCGGGATGAACGCGCACATGGCGAAGCCAGTGAACATGCCGCGGCTGATCGAGCTGCTGGAAGAAATATAAGCTGCAAAAAAGGTAAGAATTGCCGCTTCCGGGAGGCGCCTGCAGGGGTGTCGGCCCGGAAGTGCTTTGTCACACAGAAGGTTTCTCTGAGTTTAAAAGAATGGAGTGCACAATGAAGCTCTTTTTTCAATATATGAAACCATACCGAAAGTCGATTGGCATCGTTGTGCTGCTGAAGCTCCTTGCGACGATGACGGAGCTTTTGCTTCCGTACATTCTGGAGCATATCATTGACGTCACGGTTCCCACAGGGATCCTGCATGAGATCTTCCTGTGGGGCTTTCTGATGATCGCCACGGCGTTTGTAACGCGCGCGCTGAATATCGCGGGCAACAAAAGGGCCGTGGAGAACGCCCACAATGTCTCCTACAATATTCGGCAGGATCTGTTTTCCAGGACGGCGAATCTGTCCGGGAATCAGTTTGACGCATTCGGACTCCCCAGCCTGATCAGCCGTATGACGAGCGACAGCTACAATGTGCAGTCCTGCGCGCAGACCCTGCAGACGCTGTGTGTGCGCGCGCCAATCATGCTGCTCGGCGGCATCGTCGTCACGCTGATGATGGACAGGGTGCTCGCCTCGATCCTCTGCGTGATGCTGCCGATCCTGCTGCTCGTGATCTTCGGGGTTTCCCGCTACGGGATTCCGCTCTACAACAGGGTGCAGCAGAGGCTGGACGACGTCGTGCGCGTCATGCGCGAGAACATCAGCGGGATCCGCGTGGTCAAGGCGCTCTCAAAGACAGAGTACGAGAAGCGGCGCTTTGCGGGGTACAACGACGCAATGGCGGACAGCGACATCACGGCCGGGACGGTCATGGCGCTGCCGGGGCCGATCATGCAGCTGTGCCTGAACGTCGGGCTGACGCTCGTGGTCTTTCTCGGAGCGGTCCGCGTGAACAGCGGGGCGGCGCAGCCGGGCGTGATCCTGGCCTTCCTCACCTATTTCAACATGGTGCTGCAGGGCGTCATGGGGCTGAACCGCATCTTCACAATGCTGAGCAAGGCGACGGCATCCGCGGACCGCATCGCGCAGGTGCTGGAGACTCCGGAGGATCTGAAGGTGATCGGGGAAGACGAGGCGAGGCGGCCGTCCGGGGACGAGTTCATCCGCTTCGAGCACGTCAGCTTCCGCTACGGGGAGGATGAGAATATTGCTGTGCGGGGTTTGGAGCCGACGGACGGCAGGCGGATGACACAGAAACAGAAAGACAGAAGGGACAGCGCGGCAAAGAAAAGAGAAGGCAGCGGCGAAAGGGACGGCGCGGTGGAGACCGGCGCAGCAGGCGTCAGGGAGAAATGCCTCGATGACATCAGCTTCGCGATCCGGCGCGGCGAGAGCCTTGGGATCATCGGGCCGACCGGCTGCGGGAAGACGACGGTCATCAACCTGCTGATGCGCTTCTACGACGCGCAGGAGGGCGGTATTTTCGTGGACGGACGCGACGTGCGCACATATCCGAAGGACGAGCTGCACCGCAGGTTCGGCGTGGTGTTCCAGAACGACATGGTGTTCAACGACACGCTGCGGCAGAACATTGCATTCGGCAGAGCTGTGACGGAGGGGGAGCTGCGGGACGCAGTGCAGGACGCGATGGCGGCAGAATATATCGATGGTCTGGAGAAGGGGCTGGACTATGTCGCGGACATCAAGGGCGCGAACCTCTCCGGCGGACAGAAGCAGCGGCTGCTGATCGCGCGCGCACTGGCGGCCGATCCGGAGATCCTGATTCTGGACGATTCCTCGTCCGCGCTGGATTATAAGACAGACGCGGCGCTGAGGAAAGCCGTTCTGGAGCGTCATAAAAATACGACGACGATCCTGATCGCCCAGCGCGTCAGCTCGGTGATGAACATGACGAACATCCTCGTGATGGACGACGGGCGCTGCATCGGCTACGGCAGCCATGAGCATCTGCTTGCGGCCTGCCCGGAATATAAGGAAATTTTTCACACACAGATGGGCGCGCTTGCGTGAAAAGAGCCGAAAGTGACGGGTACTTCATGCTGCTGTCACTGCGGGAAGGCTGGAAGGAAAGAGCGGGGATCTGACTGAATAAGAGTCTGCAGCGAATGACTGTTGCAATAGAAAGAGCAAGTCGTTATCTGAAAAAGCCAGGGGGAAAGGAGGCGGGGACGATGCCGGGACCGGGAGACCGGGGAGGAAAAAAGGAGCGGCCGAAGGACACGAAGGGGACGCTGCGGCGCATTCTGTCCTATCTGAAGGATTATCGCTGGGCGGTGGCCGGTCTGACCGCCTGCGCTTTTCTGAGCAATTTCGGCAACCTGCTGGGGCCGGGCTTTGCCGGACATGCGATCCACGCCGCCGGAGCCGGCGTTGGAAAAGTGGATTTCGGCGTTGTGTTTTTTTACGGCCGGTGCATGCTGATCGCCTATGTGGCGAGCGGCCTTCTGACCTTCTTTGTGAATATCGGGATGATGCGCGTCAGCCGGCGTGTGGCGCAGAAGATGCGCAGGGATGTCTTTGACAAGCTCATGACGCTGCCGGTCGGATTTTTTGACCGCAATCAGGCGGGCGACATTATCAGCCGTGTCAGCTACGATGTTGACGTACTCGGGACCAGTCTGTCGACGGACGTCGTGCAGATTATCACGAGCGTCGTGACGGTAGTCGGTTCTTTCCTGATGATGTGCGCGATCTCGCTGCCGCTGGTGGCGTGTATGCTCGTGACGATTCCGATGGCTGTCCTATATACCTCGCGGATGGGGCGCAGGACCCGGCCGCTGTATGCGAAGCGCAGCGCGGCCTACGGGCGCATGAACGGTTTCGTCGAGGAGATGTTCACCGGGCAGAAGACGATCCTCGCCTACGCTTATGAGGATGGGGTCTGTGAGGAGTTCAGCGCGATCAACCACGCTGCCGCGGACGCTTATCGGGACGCGGACACACTCGGCATGACGATGGGACCGACGGTCGGCTTTATCAACAATCTGGGGCTTGCGCTGATCGGGCTGGTAGGCGCGTTGCTTTACCTGTGGAAGATCGTGGATCTCGGGCCGATCTCCTCGTTCGTACTGTACTCCCGCAAGTTCTCCGGGCCGATCAACGAGATCGCGAACATCATCAACGAGATCTATTCGGCGCTTGCCGCGGCGGAGCGCGTGTTCCGGCTGCTCGATGAGCCGGAAGAGGTGAAGGACATCTACGGCGCGAAGACGCTCACGGACGTGCAGGGCGATGTTGAGATGAAGGACGTCTCGTTCGGCTATGTGCAGGGGAAGACGATCCTGCATCATCTGGATCTGAAGGCGGACGCCGGAAAGACGATCGCGATCGTCGGGCCGACCGGCGCGGGCAAGAGCACGATCATCAATCTGCTGATGCGCTTCTACGACGTCGATGCGGGAGAAATCCTGGTGGACGGGCATGAGATCCGCGCGCTCACGAGGGACAGCCTGCGCCGCGCCTACGCGATGGTCCTGCAGGAGACCTGGGTGTTCCGCGGCACGATCTACGAAAACATTGCGTACGGAAAGGAAAACGCCACGATGGAGGAGGTCGTCGCCGCCGCGAAGGCCGCCCGCATCCACAGCTATATCATGCGTCTGCCGGAGGGGTATCAGACCGTGATCAGCGAGGACGGCACGAACATCAGCAAGGGGCAGAAGCAGCTGCTGACGATCGCGCGCGCGATGCTCTACGATACGCAGATGCTGATCCTCGACGAGGCGACCAGCAACGTGGACACGAGCACGGAGCGGCAGGTGCAGCAGGCGATGCGTTCGCTTATGGCCGGGCGAACCTGCTTCGTGATCGCGCACCGTCTCTCGACGATCCAGAACGCGGACCGCATTCTCGTGCTCGACCACGGCGATGTGGTGGAACAAGGCACGCATGACGAGCTGATGGTGCGGAAAGGCTTCTACTATCGGCTGTATGCGTCGCAGTTTGAATGAGATAAATGAGCTGCTGCCGCTTGTACACGCTGCGGTTTGCGTGAGGGGACGGACGCGAATCCGAATGGCAGGCATGGTATGAACGGGCGGTTCAATAACACGAAAAGGATAGACATTCTATGATTGGAGGTGGTATAATAAAAAAGGCCTGAGAGACGAAAGGCCTGCCGTCTGTGAAAAATACTGCAGATATGGACGGGAACGATAAATGGCAAAACAAGTAGGAGGAAAGAAGTATGAAATTTATAACTGAAAACCCGGCAATCATGGCAGACGTGGTATTGGGAGCCATCTTTTTGATCGAGGGACTGGTTCAGCTGCTGGCGGGAAAGATGCCCAATTATTCCAATTTGGTTCGGAAGTATACCCCGGAGTCGGTCGAACGCTTTATCAGGCCGTCCGGCGTCATCTCCATACTTTTTGGGCTGAGTATTCTCGGATTTGGCTTCAGCATGGACGGAGGTCCGCTGCCGCCTGTTATGGAGTGGATCTCGAGCGCCGTGCTCATCGTTGCCGTGATCATTTATATTCTTATGGCGAAAAAATATCTGGTGAAAAAATGACGCATATGCTGCGAGCCGGAAAATTGGAGGGAAGTGCCTGATATGCTATTTATGGTACGTCCATCATGGGAAACAGGCGATTGACAAGAATTTAAAAAGAGGACAGAGATAACTAAGGATAAGATTTATACTCTGTCTTCTTTTTTTGTTGTGTTCAACTTTTCTCTTTGTCAGTCAGATTTGGAGGGGATATATATTGTCTGCAAGACATACATATCAAAAGGTTGATTCTATTTTGCAAAAATAAAGCCACATAAAATCTTCAGTTGCAAAAATTTGTAAACAGCGTACAATATTTTAGAGCATAGATGATTATTTCTGGAGAATTTCACAATCTGTGCCTGCTGGGATATGATATGAGATTTAATGAAAACAGGATTTTTATTTGCGGGACGGGAGATGGTTTGAGGTATACACTATATGTTTTGTATATAATGAACAATGAAATTGAATTACTTTGGAAGAAATATGTTAGTTCTGGCAAGGAGGGATCATTATGAGAAACAAAAAATGGATGGCTGGTATGGTCGGTTCTATGTTGGCAGCAGGCTGCCTGGGAGCGGGTATATCGGGCGCAGGCGCTGAGCTGGAGGGAGCACTGTCCTCAGAAACGGTTATGACAAGCGAGGAAGTGCCGGTGGAATCCAGCGCTGCGAGTGAATCACTGCCTGCTGCGGAACCGTCAGAAGAGAAATCCACGACAGAAACGTCTGCAGAAATGTTGACGGAAGCCCCGACAGAAAAGCCGACGGAAGCCCCGACAGAAACCCCAACAGAGAAATCAACGGAAGCTCCGGCAGAGGCTTCATCGGAGGTTCCGACGGAGAAGCCAACGGAAGCGCCTGAGGAAGTCCAGACAGAGGCTGCCGCGGAGAAGCAAACAGAGACTCCCATAGATGACAAGGAAGAACTCTCTACAGAGAAATCGGAGGATCTATCCGCGGAAAGTCCGGAGAACGCATCCGGTCAGACGGAAGAGACGATGGGAGAAAATACGCAGGAATCGGAGCAGGAAAGTTCTTCAGGGGACGCGGCGGGAATACAGTCGGAGGCGGCTTCGGCCGGACAGACGGAGCCAGAAAGCGATATGCCGGAAGACACAGAACCCGGAAGCGAGACGGCGGCCGAAGCGGAGACAGCGCGGCCGGAAGTAGCGGATGTCCTTGAGATTTATCAGATCCAGGCGTTCTGGGAGGGCGATACCCTTGGGATAGGCGACGTGATCACGATGAAAGCACTTTGCCCGTCCGATGCGCTGGTGGAATGGCAAATCTGCACGGAGGACGGAGAATGGGAGGAAATCGCCGACGGAGCGGAGTATCAGTATGAGCTGACGGAAGAAAACTGCACCCTGACGTATCGTGCGGTTTCCGCCGGGTAAGGCAGAAACATAAAAGACAAGTAAAAGAACATCGAAACAAAGCATAAGAACAGCGAAAGAGAAATAAAAGGATATAAAAGCGAAACATAAGGCAACAAAAAGCAATGATAAAGGCGGGTGGAACAGGTGAAGAACGGGAAAACAAAGAATAATAGAAGAACGCGAACAACATTACAGATGCGGATCCTTGCGTGGGTTCTCGCATTTGTCCTGAGCGTTCCGTGGAACTCGATCACGATCGCGCAGGAGGCGGACGCACCGGCTTCGGATGCGGCGCTTACCAGCGATGCAAATACAGAATTTGCAGATAGAACGTCGGACGGGGACAAGGATTCCGCACAGCCAGAGGTCAGCGTGATCTCTGCAGGCGGGACGCCGATCAATGTACCGATGGATGACGAGGTAGAAGAAAACGGGGACGTCGGCACGGTGTTTTCTCCGCTTGGCCTGATGGGACCGTATACGGTCAGCTTTTATCAGCAGGATCCGGAGAGCGAGGACGCGCCGGAGAATAATCTGATCGAAGAGTACACGGGCGTGGAGTACAATACCAGGCTGGGCGTGCAGATCAAGAAGCTGCAGGAAGAGCACCCGGAATATGCCGGCGTAAAGTGGAGCGAAGAAGCCGGGCGCAGGGTAACAAACAATATCGCGCTGTATGCGTCTGACGGCGTGGCGAAGATTGGGGAAGAGACTTATCCGACGCTGGGCGATGCACTTGCAGAGGTGAGCGACGGTGAGACGATTGAACTGCTCGACGATGTGAATGAGAATGTGTCGGTCGATAATACGAGCGATAATAAGAGCTTTACGTTGGATATGGGAGGACATACGGTATCTCCGAAAGAGGGGAATACCACCGACAGTATATTCAAAATAACGGGTGGAAATGTGACGCTGAGAAACGGCACGATCACCGGGGCTTCCATTACAGGGAACCGTAATGGCGGCGGCATTTATGCGGAGAATGCCAATGTCACGCTGAGCAGTGTGCAGATCATGGATAATGTGGTCAGCGGTTCTGGAAGCAACGGCGGTGGTATCTATGTGAGAGGCGGAAGCCTGAAGACAGAGGCGGGAACCGTGATCAGCGGTAACAAAGCAGACGGAAGCGGTGCCGGCATTTATCTGGAGCAGAGCTCGTTTGTGGCGGAGTATACCACAATCAACGGTAACGAAAATACAGGTAATGGAAGCGATGATAAAGGCGGCGGCCTTTATGCCGGAAAAGGGTGTGAAGTGACATTTCATGTTGGATGTCAGGTGAAGGACAACAGCTGCGCCCAGGGAGGCGGAATTTATTTTAAAGGAAACAAGCTGACGGCGGTAAATGGTCTGGTGGTATCAGGGAACACTTCAACAAACAGAACTTCTGGTCTGTATCTTGAAGGCAGCGCGGACTTAAAGGGGGTCGAATTCAGCGAAAACAGACATACCGGTAGTGAATATACAGGTGCGTATGGCGCGCTTTGCCTGTGGGATAATGACGCGGTTTTGAATGCGGAGAACTGCACGTTTACGGATAACAGCAGTACAAGCGCTGTTGTTTATATCAGCTCAGGCAGCGCTGTATTTACTGGCTGTAATTTTACCGGCAATACGGCGACAGACGGCTCTACCATACTGCTGGGGGCAAACACGACTTTTACGAACTGCAGGATCGAGGGCAATATAGCGAAAAGTCTGTTTGGCGACGGATACAGCGCGGGCGGTCTCGCTGTTGTAAGCAATGGTTACCGATGCTCCTATTATGATATGTTTGTGGATGTACAACTGAATAATACAGTAATAACGGACAATAGCGGCAGTCTGACAGGCGGAATTCTGGCGTATGATGAGTATGCTGACTATACATCAGCGTCCTACGTACACCTTACCGTGGACGAAAACAGTGCAATCTATGGCAATACGACGACGGACAGCAATAATGGAAATGACCTGTGGCTTCCCTATGACGCCGGGTATGCGGAAAAATGCTCGATTTGGATACCGGGAGCCGCCAAGATGCATGACGGCGACAAGGATTTCAGCAAATACAGTTGGAACGATACACGCAATGGTATCGTGATCAAGGAGGATCTGGACGGATACGATCTCTACCGGAATGCTACAATTCCATACGACAATGGAACGTATAAGTTTTACCTCACGGCCGGTCCGGAGAACCGGACCGTGGCAAAGAACAAAGATACAGATGTGCTCTGTGAAACGGTTACCAAGGCAGTGACAAATACAGAAGACGGCGATACGATCCTGCTGACGGCGGGCGACGAGGACAATACAGGAAAGACGATCACAGAGGATGTTGTGATTCCTGAAGGAAAGGATATTACAATCGATCTGAACAAAGGACATACGCTTCAGGGAAAGTCCGGAACAGCTTTAACGGTGTCGGAAAATGCTTCGCTGAAGCTGACTGGAGATGGCTCTGTGCTGGCGCGGGGAACAGGCGCCTATGCCATATTAAACAAGGGTTCCCTGACGATTGATGATGGAGTAAATGCTCCCAGTGTCGATCATTCGGGCGACAGCCTGATACTTAATGGGAAAACGCAGGTAAAAAAGGTCAGACTGGCAGAAGGAAAATTCATAACGGCCGGTGAAGGCTTTGAGATCTCGGACAAAATGACGATCATTCTAGCGGGTGATGTACTAAAAAAGCTTAATTCTACGGAAGCTGCAGATCCGGAGCCGATGGTAACTCTCATTGAGGGATATAACCTTGACGAGACTTTGCCGGGGAAGATTACCCTTCCGGGGGCAAATGGTCTGGTGATCGTAAAAAAGATTGAGCGGAGCGGTGAGAAAGATAGAATTGTGGCTGTGAGGCTGACTTTGAACGGCGTATATCTGGACGGTATTCACGGCACGGATCCTTCGGAGGAGAATAATGGTTCTGAACTCGGACTGACACGAGATTATCCGGTGAAGACGTTTGAAGCGGCGAAGAAGATTCTGGAGGAAAAGAATAAAGAACTTTCGGATGGAGAAAAGCTGGACGGCATTTATGTGATGGATACGGTTACGGTTTCAGGGAGTGCAAACTGGAGCCTCGACGGGGATGCGAAGCTGATGCGTGATCCGCTCTTTAAGGGGGAGTTGATCCGGATTAGCGGCGGTACGCTGAATCTGGAAAATATCACGATAGACGGCAAAGACGATCTTCTGAAAGTATCATCGGCGCTGATTTATCTGAGCGGCGGAACATTAAACATCAGGGCAGGTGCGACGCTTACAAATAATGACAGAACGTTAAGCGCAGATTGCGGGGGAGCCGTGGAGGCATACAATGCTGATGTAACGATGACGGGTGGAAGCGTAAGCGACAACCATGCATGGCATGGCGGCGGAATCTGTCTGTTTGGAGAAGGCTGTTCGTTTGAAATGAGTGGCGGTTCGATCACCGGAAACGGAGTGGAAGGCACGGCAATTTCCGGAGCGGAGCCGGACAATGCCGGAGGCGGAGTCGCAGTCTTATCCGGTGCAATCATGACAATGAGCGGAGGCTCCATTTCCGACAATACCGCATATGTGGGCGCAGGTATTTGTGTGGGAGGAAAAGTAACAAGTGCTGTTGGAAACGGTGGAGCGAAGCTGACCATGACGAACGGCACTGTAAGCGGGAATATTGCGGAGCATGAGGGCGGCGGTATCTATGTACAGAGTGCGAATACTGCAGAAGTGAGCGGTGGTTCCATAACAAAAAACCAGAGCCATGGGGGACGTTTTGGCGGCGGCGGTTTTTATGTGAACGGGCCTCGTACAGTGCTGGGAAAATATTATCCGTCCGCGAAACTTTACCTGTACAATGCAGAAATTACAGGCAACTCGGTAAAGGCTGGTGATATTTTCAATAATGGCGGCGGATTTGCGGGTTGCGAGACGTCCATGACCTATGTTTATCCGAACAGCACAGCGATTTACGCAAACACTGCCTACGGCGGCAGCAATGATGTCCTGCTAGACAAGGATCCTTCTCAGCCGGGAAATCCTGTGTATGAAGTTTCCGGATTTATGTATGATGGAACGCCGTATCATTGGAAGGATGCAGACGGAAATGAACTTTCTGCATCCCGGTATCAGAATAACCAGACTAAACTGGTTCTGCACACGGACGCGAAACCGGGGGAAAACGGTTCCGTGCTAATAAGCGGAAATACATCCGATACGCGCGGAGGCGGTATTGGCAGCAATGGAACAGTTTATTTTGGGAGTAAACCGGAAACTACAAGTATTTCTGTGACAAAGACATGGACTGATACCGGCTATGAGCAGATACGGCCTGATTCCATTGACATCTGGCTTCTGCGCAACAAAGAGAGGGTTGAGTATCAGACTGTGAAAAAACAGGAAGATGGAAGCTGGCCAGGTGTTACTTTTACAGATCTTCCGATTAATGACAGTGCAGGGGAAACATATGTTTATACCGTGGAGGAGGAATTGTCGGAGGACGATGCTCCGCATTATAAGAGTACGGTTCTCGATGACGCGGCTACATCATATACGATTGATAATCAGCTTGTCGGCGAGCTGAGCATCAGTAAGACCACAATCAACAACATCTCGCCGAAGGACAAAGGAAAAGAATTTACCTTTACAGTTGAGCTGAAGAAAGGCGACGAACCGTTTGTTGGTTTTATTTCTTATGAAAAGGTTAAGTCAAATGACGGTTCGAAGATTGAAAGTGGAGTTCCTGAAGTTCTCGAATTTAAAGAAGGAGACGAAGGGAAGAAAAACATAACGCTGGCCGATGGACAGACGATCATATTGAAAGAGCTTCCTTATGATTTGATTTACACGGTGACAGAGGCGGAGACACCAGGGTATACGGTGAAAGTCGGCGGTGTGAAAATGAATTCAGTCAGTGGGCAGATCGTAAGCGGCGAGGGCTCAGAAACGAAGTTTAATACGGCTCTTGCGTTCACGAATACTTACACAGTGGAGCCGACAGCGGCGACGATCGAGGGCACGAAGGTTCTGACGGGTCGTGGGTGGAAAGAGGACGACAAGTTCGAGTTCGAGCTGACGGAGACGACGAAACCAGAGAAAGACGCGAGCGGGAAAGAGAAAGAGATCCCGGATGCGCTGAAGGATTCTCTGACTGCGGAAGCGACAAAAGCCAGCCAGAACTTCAGCTTCGGGCCGATCCCGTACACGGCTCCGGGTACACACACCTACAAAGTGGCGGAGAAAGATACAACAATCGGCGGCATCACGAAGGACGCGGCGGTCTACACGGTGACGGTGGCCGTGACGGATAAAGGTACCGGCACATTAGAGGCGGAGGTGACCTCCTATGAGCGGACGACGAAGGATGCAGAGGGCAGGGAGACGACAGCCAAGGCGGACAGCATGACGTTCACAAACATCTATAAGGCGGGCAGCACGACCGCGACGATTGGGGGCACGAAGGAGCTGACGGGGCGTGAGTGGAAAGAGGGCGACAAGTTCGAGTTCGAGCTGACGGAGACGACGCAGCCTGAGAAAGACGCAGGTGGGAAAGAGAAAGAGATCCCGGATGCGCTGAAGGATTCTCTGACTGCGGAAGCGACAATGGACAGCCAAAACTTCAGCTTCAAGCCGATTCCATACACGGTTCCGGGTGCACACACCTACAAAGTGGCGGAGAAAGATACAACAATCGGCGGCATCACGAAGGACGCGGCGGTCTACACGGTGACCGTGACTGTGACGGATAAGGGTGACGGCACATTAGAGGCGAAGGTGGTCTCCTACGAGCGGACGGCAAAGGACGCAGAGGGCAAGGAGACGACAGCCAAGGCGGACAGCATGACGTTCACAAACATCTATAAGGCGGGCAGCACAACCGCAACGATCGAGGGCACGAAAGTGCTGACAGGGCGTGAGTGGAAAGAGGACGACAAGTTCGAGTTCGAGTTGACGGAGACGACGCAGCCTGAGAAGGACGCGAGCGGGAAAGAGAAAGAGATCCCGGATGCGCTGAAGAATTCTCTGACTGCGGAAGCGACAATGGACAGCCAGAACTTCAGCTTCGAGCCGATTCCATACACGGTTCCGGGCACACACACCTACAGGGTGGCGGAGAAAGATACGGCGATTGGCGGCGTTGTGAAAGATGCAGCAGTTTACAAGGTGACCGTGACGGTGAAGGACAACGGGGACGGCACGCTGAGTGCGGAGACAGCATACCTGCGGACGGAGACGGACGCGGAAGGCAAGGAGACCGAAACCGAGGCTGGGAAGGCGGCATTCACCAATGTCTACACGACGGGCAGCACGACGGCGACGGTGGCAGGTACGAAGGTGCTGACGGGTCGTGAGTGGACGGATACGGATGCATTTACGTTCGAGCTGACGGAGACGACACAGCCGTCGATGGATGGAAGCGGGAATGGTACGGAGATTCCGGATAAGCTGACCGAGACAAGGAAGGCGACGGCGACGAAGGCAGCAAAAGACTTTAACTTCGGTACGTTTGAGTATACGGAGCCGTATGTGCACACCTATGAAGTCAGGGAGACAAGTCCTTCCGGTAAAGGCATCACGGCAGACACTTCGGTTTACGTCGTAACCGTGGCCGTGACAGATGATGGAGAAGGAAAACTCGCTGTCAGCAGTACTGTGGCAAAGAATGATGTGCCTGCTGATGCAATCATATTTACGAACACTTATACAGCGGAAGGCGGGGTAATCCTTTCTGGCACGAAGCTCCTGACCGGTGGCCGAGAGGAGCCGATGCATGACAATGAGTTCCATTTCATCTTGCGGGAGAATGGAAATGTGATAGAGAAGGCAGGTAATCATGCGGACGGAAGTATTACTTTCTCGGAACTCCACTATACGCTTGCAGATGTTGGTGAGCATGTTTATGAGATTGCGGAGGATAAGGAGAATGAAAAACGTGTCACATATTCCGAGAAGACGTTCACTGTGCGCGTAATAGTGACAGATAATTTTGACGGCACCTTAAACACGCAGGTAGAATATCCGGAAGGAGGAGTTACGTTCGAAAATGTGTATACTCCGAAAAAGTCCGAGAAGACAGAGGAACATATTTTTGGAAATCTGGATGTGACGAAGCTCCTGTATGCATCAGAGGGTCATCCGCTGATCGCAAATGATACCAGGTTTTACGTTGCGTTGTTCTCCGACGAGGCGAGGACACAGCGTATATCGGAAGTAAAAACTTTGCACTATTCTGACAGTGCTGCGGAAACCGTCACATTCGATAACCTGCAGCTGGATACAACGTATTATGTCGGAGAGACGGATGAATACGGAATACTGAAAGGAAGCGGTGTGATTGACAATGCGACATATCTGGCGGAATATCCGGACGGATATGCAGTTCAGATGACCAAAAAACACAATCATGGACATGTGGCGATCCACAATACATTTTATGAAATTCCGCAGGGCTTTTACTATGGTGGGGAACTGACGATTACAAAGAAAGTACAGATAGGCGGTAAGGATCATGCCACAGATGAAGTGTTCTATGCCGGAGTTTTCACTGACGCTGCATTGACAAAGCGCGAAGGCGATGTGATTGCTCTCTGGATGGAAGGAGCCAGCAAGGCGAGCCAGATCCTGCCGGTGCATCTGGGTACATCAGGGACAGAAACAGTCACATATTATGTCGCAGAGACAGATGAGCATGGAAATGTGCTCGATCCGGACTCCGGTCTGGCATTTACAATTAGCCTGGATCATGAATCTGTCCAGATGTCTGTGACGGATTTCCAGAGAGAGGTCGTAATCACAAATGACTTTGTGGAGGAGAGCCCGGAGACTGAGACAGAGATTGGAACAGAAGATGATGAGCCGGAGACGAAAAATGTGCCTGCGGGAGCAGAAACTCCAAAGACTGGGGATGGGACTCCGATCGGCATATATCTCCTGCTTCTGGCAGTATCCTTTGCGGTGATGTGGACAGGGATCTTCAAGAGAAGGGAGCGAGAATGAAATAAAAGATTTGACGGAAAGCGTTTGCTGTGCAGCATTCTGTGTAGATTGGCAGATTGCATGACAGGAATGGATAATAATTTTGTTCAAAACTCCCTTTGATTTCAACACATCGATTTGTTATGATATCTGTGTAGAAGAATGTCCGTTTTTATCTGCAAAGCGGCGGGTCGGACAGTTTGAGATGCTGTCATGACGAGCGTTGTCGTCATGCTGGCTGTCGCAGGGTGTTTGACCGTGAGATCAGAAGGAGGCTAGGGAAGATGTATCAGGTAGGAGAACAGATTGTCTACGGGACGACAGGCGTGTGCCGGGTCGAGGCGGTCGGTCCTCTGGACATGCAGGGAGCGAGAGAAGACGTGGATTATTATACGCTTTCCCCGGTCTATCAGGGCGGCAGGCTTTTCATTCCGGTTGATACGGCGGTCTACAACCGTCCGGTGATGACGAAGGAGGAGGCGCTGACCTTCATCGAGCACATTCCGGAGATCGAGGGTGAGATCTGTGAGGACAGAAATCCCCGCGTGCTCAACGAGCGTTATCAGGGGTACTTAAAGAGTGGAGACTGTACGGATCTGGTCCGGTTGATCCGGGCCGTGTACCTGAAGGGGAAAAGGGCCGCGCGCATGGGACGCCATTTAAGCCAGGTGGATGAGCGCAGCATGAAGCGGGCGGAGGAGATGCTCCACAACGAGCTTGCGTCCGCGCTGGGGATCGCACCCGGCGAGGTGAAGGGTTTCATCACGAAGACATTGGAGAAGTAGAGAAAGATGGAGTTGCCGGTTCAGTTTGAACCGGCAGCTCTTTTTTTGTGCGTATTTTTTCCTTTCCTTCCGGCTGAGCATGTTTTATAATGATATACAACGAGGTCACATTACGGCGGAGGAAGAAACGCCGGCGAAAATAAGGAGGACGAGAGATGGCATTTGCAAAGGATTTTCTGTGGGGAGCCGCGTCGGCTGCGCATCAGGTCGAGGGCGCATGGGATGCGGACGGAAAGGGGCCGGGCATCTGGGATACGTTTACCCGGACGCCGGGACGCATCGCTTATGGAGAGAACGGGGACGTCGCGTGCGACCATTACCACCGCTACAAGGGGGACGTGGCGCTCATGAAGGAGATCGGATTGAAGAGTTACCGATTTTCTGTCAGCTGGCCGAGGGTGATCCCGAACGGCGTGGGCGAGGTGAATGAAAAGGGTCTGCAGTTTTACCGAAACCTGGTCGACGAGCTGCTCGCGGCGGATATTGTGCCGATGGTGACGCTCTACCACTGGAATCTGCCGACGGCTCTGTACGAGAGGGGCGGATGGAAGAACCCGGAGAGTGTCGAATGGTTCGCGCAGTACGCGGAGGTCGTCACGAAGGCGCTGGGAGACAAGGTGAGATACTGGATGACGTTCAACGAGCTGCAGCTCTTTGTCGGCGGCGGGCTGACGGCGGGATTTCACGCGCCGTTCGAGCAGAATCCGACGGACGTCCTGATGCAGGTCACGAAGCATGTGTTTCTCGCGCACGGAAGAGCGGTGAAGGTGATCCGCAGGAACTGCCCGGACGGGGTGAAGGTCGGGATGGCGCCGACCGGCGGCTGTGTGATCCCGGCAGAACTTTCGGAGGAAGGGATCGAGAAGGCGCGGCAGGAGAGCTTCTCCATGAATGAGATGGACTATATGTTCAGCAATGTCTGGTGGGCGGATCCGATCTTTAAGGGAGACTTTGCCGATCAGGCGAAGGAGGTGTTCGGGGATCGGCTGCCGGTGATCATGCCGGAGGAGTGGAAGCTGATCGCGCAGCCGCTGGACTTCTACGGTTTCAATGTCTACGAGGCGAGCGGAGTCCCACAGCCGCACGATCTGTACGCGTATGACCGCTATTCTTATCAGGGCAGTCCGAAGACGGCGCTCGGGTGGAACATCACGCCGGACGTGCTGTACTGGTGCTGCCGCTTCCTGTATGAGCGCTACGGGAAACCGCTGATGATCACAGAGAACGGGGCGGCGTTCCCGGATCTCGTATCGCTCGACGGGAAGGTACACGACCCGGGCAGGCAGGATTTTGAACATCGCTACCTGTTGTCGCTCAAAAAGGCGGTGGACGAGGGAATCCCGGTGCTCGGCTATCAGTACTGGTCGATCATGGACAACTACGAGTGGACGGCCGGGTACGAGAAGCGGTTCGGGCTTATTTATGTGGACTACCGCACGCAGGAGCGTATCCTGAAGGACAGCGCGTACTGGTACCGCGAGGTGATCCGAAGCAACGGGGAGAGCCTTGCCGTATTCTGAGCTGCGGACCTGTCTTTCCTGACGCTTCCTGACGTTCCCTGATGATCTCTGATGTTCTCTGATGCCGCATACGGCTGGGGAAACGATCTGTTCTTCAAAAAACGAACAAAAGTTCGAAAAAGTACTTGCAAAATTTCCGAAGTTGTAGTAGAATGCAAAAAGAACAAGTGTTCTGAACTTGCGTTCGAACGAATAAGGAGATTTGGGGAGAGTACGAAGATGAGGAATACGGAGAATATCAGACCGGAGAACAGAGGAGCCTGCGCGAGAGAGTACGCAGGAGGCAACAAGAAGGAATACAGGAAAGATTGCCGAAAAGACTATGGAGCAGATTATAGAGAAGACTATAGAAGGATCCATAGAAAAGATTATGGCGAAAGCGGAAGGATCAATCAGGAAAATATATACAGAGAGCTGTCGAAGGATGGTCAGAGGTTCTGTGCGGCAGCAGGGCTTGTGGAGGAGGTCATTGTGCTGGCGGCCTTTGGGATTCGTGTCAGCGTGTCGCCGCTTCCGGTACTGGCGTTTCTGTGGGTGCTGTTTGTCATCCTGACAGCGGCCGCGCTGATCGGCGTGAGCTGGCTGGCGGATTGTCTTGCAGGCCTTCGCCCGGATCCGCAGTGCGCGCCGGAGTACAGATGTGCAAAGACAGCGCCCGTTCCACGCGCTGCGCTGGGTGGGGGACGCGACAGCAAGGAGGAGAGGATTGCCGCGTGATCGGTTTTCAGGAGAGGATGCGGGCAGCGGCATATGGCATCGTGGAGGCAGATGTTTTGGTGATATCGACTGTGCGGCCGATGCGATATAATGAGAAAGACTTGTTGTGTATATTTTACAAAATCAGAGAATGAATTTGTGCATTTTCTATAATGCTTCCAAATTTAGAAAATTTTTAGATTTGCGGTTGACACCTGGCAAAAGAAAGGTGTAGACTACAGTCAATCAAGCGAAGGCGCTGTGGATTTCCACGGCGCCTTTTTCGTTTGTGGAGAGGAGGAATTATTATGGATGAACTGAAAACCTTGATTACCGGACTGGACACTACCTGGGTGCTGGTCGGAGCGGCGCTGGTGTTCTTTATGCAGGCGGGCTTCGCGATGGTGGAGACCGGTCTGACGCGTGCGAAGAACGCGGGCAACATCGTGATGAAGAACCTGATGGATTTCTGTATCGGTACCCCGATCTACTGGTTCATCGGCTTCGGCATCATGTTCGGCGGCACGGGAGCGCTGATCGGCGGACTCGACCTGTTCTGCATGAAGACGGACGACTATGCGACGATGATCTTTCAGACGGTATTCTGCGCGACTTCGGCCACCATCGTTTCTGGTGCGATGGCGGAGCGCACGAAGTTTTCTGCATACTGCATCTACAGCGCATTGATCAGCCTGTTCGTGTACCCGATCTCGGGACACTGGATCTGGGGCGGCGGCTGGCTCGCACAGCTCGGTTTCCATGATTTCGCGGGTTCTACGGCGGTACATATGGTCGGCGGCGTGGCTGCGTGCGTGGGTGCGGCGGTGCTTGGCCCTCGTATCGGAAAGTACGGCAAAGACGGCAAACCGAACGCGATCCTCGGGCACAGCATGACGCTTGCGGCGCTCGGTGTATTTATCCTGTGGTTCTGCTGGTTCGGATTCAACGGCTGTTCGACGCTGGCGATGTCCGGAGACAGTGCGGCGACGGCGGCAAGGATCTTCTACACCACGAACCTGGCGGCGGCGGTTGCCACCGTGACGGTGATGATCTTCACCTGGGTGCGTTATAAGAAGCCGGATGTATCCATGACGTTGAACGGCTCTCTGGCCGGCCTTGTGGCGATCACGGCAGGCTGTGACACTGTGACCCCGGTGGGCGCGGCGATCATCGGTATCGTGGCAGGCTTCGCGGTCGTGCTCGGCATCGAGTTCGTGGACAAGAAGCTGAAGGTAGACGACCCGGTGGGTGCGGTCGGCGTTCACGGCATCTGCGGTATGACAGGTACGCTGCTGACCGGCCTGTTTGCTTACTATGATTTCGGTACAGGCGAAAAGCTTGGCGTGTTCTACGGCGGCGGCTTCCACTTTTTCCTCACGCAGCTGCTCGGTGTTGTTTGCGTGATCGCGTGGGTGGCTGTGACGATGACGATCATCTTCAATGTGCTGAAGCACACGATCGGCCTGCGTGCTTCCGTGACAGAGGAGATCGAGGGCCTGGATATTCACGAGCATGGTCTTGCGTCGGCGTACGCGGACTTTGCGCAGACCTCCAGCATCAACAATTTCGGCGGCGTGCGCGATACGTATGACGCAGCGCTTCCGGAAAATCCGGTTCATGTGGACGACGCGGTTCCGGTGCAGGTGAAGACGCCGACCGAGACGATTGCGAGCGATACGAACATCACGAAGATTACAATCGTCGCAAAGCAGAGCAAGTTCGACGAGCTGAAGGAGGCGCTGAACAAGATCGGCGTCATGGGCATGACGGTGACGAATGTACTCGGCTGCGGCACACAGAAGGGCAAGGCGGAGTACTACCGCGGCGTACAGATGGATCTGAACCTGCTTCCGAAGATCCAGGTGGACGTCGTCGTCAGCAAGGTTTCCCCGGCTGCCGTGATCGCGGCCGCGAAGAAGGCGCTGTACACCGGCCACATCGGCGACGGCAAGATCTTCGTCTACAACGTGGCGAACGTCGTGAAGGTGCGTACCGGCGAGGAAGGCTTCGACGCGCTGCAGGGAGACGATTTCTTCTAAGAGACTTCTTGCGAAACGAGAGAGCGTTTTCCGGTTCGAAAGGGAAACGGCCTGCAAAGGTCGGGTATATACAAATCATAACAGAGGGGCTTTCGCTCTGGCTGGAGATGCTGGCTGGGCGGGAGTCCTGTTTTTTTCACCGACAGCAAAAATATTTAATGTTTCCTAATATCTTTAAACAAATTTTGAAGGAATATTGGCAGATATTTTGCGTGCACACAGGGCGAAGATGACAGATATGCTGTTGAAGGAGTACGATGAGGAATTTCATATCTCCTGTGAGAAGAAAATCAGTTATGAGGACGGTATAAGACAGGGAGACGCCCATGTAGAAGAAGCCCGTCAGGAAACAGAAGAAAATTATAAATTTCTATTCAATGTCTCTTTAACGGTTTTTACAATATCTTCGATAATCCGTATTTGCTGGATGGTACAGTCGTCTAATAATTCTGCAATATAGGTTATAGAAATGTCTGGATTTCTTGGTTTGTTTCCATAAAGCAACTCATCAGTTCTTACCTCTAAAGCAAAAGCAATTTCAGCAAACGTAGAAAGACTCATCTTAGTGTTTGCGGTTTCAATATGGCTCATGTGAGTCGTTGATATGCCGACCATCTCTGCCAGCTTTTCCTGTGACAGACCGCGCAATTTTCTGGTTTTACGTATTCTCTGTCCGATTTCATAGTAATCCATATTCATATTCTTACCAGACCTGCCTGTTTGATTCAATATTACTTGAATTGTATAGGCTAATATGCTATAATTCCATAAACTATATAGACATAATTTGCCTATATAATTTAAAATGAGTTATTTGCCATGGAAGCCTAAATAAGTAAGAGGAGATGATGGGTGTAATTTATAGATTATAAAGCATTTAAAAAATATTTTTCAGAGTGATGGTGTCCAATTTTTATGATTAGAAATGAAAGCGATCAGATCCTGTGGTTAGATGGCATAGAAGAATGAAAGTGAGGGAATGAGAATGAAAAAGAAGAGAGTAGTCAGTATGATCATGGTAGCGACGCTTGTGCTGGCATCTGTTCCGGTGCGAGGCTTCGAGGAGGAAATCCTGGTGGAGGATTATGCTGAAGCGGATGTGGCACAGGAGTCAGCTGTTGATGGCGCAGTTGTTGATGAACCGGCAGAAAGTGTTGCCATGGAGACAGATGGAACAGATGCGATGCGGACAGAAAGTGCGGAAGACGGGGACGCAAAAGCAGAGGATATGGTGACGAAATGCACAGAAACAGATTCACAGGAGACGGAGAGAAGAGAGACGGAAAAAATAGAAACAGGAAATACTGAAACAGAACTGCCGCAGACAGAGGCTTCTGCGGAGCCGCTTGGACAGGAGCAGGACGATCTTTTCGAAGCAGTATCAGAGCAGCCTAAGACAGAAGAACTGGAATCTGGCGTTGAGACAGGGACGCTTCTCACAGGAATAGCTGTGTCAGATGCTGATATAGAGGTTATCAATATAGATGAGGCAGATATTGTGTCTGCAAACACAGCGGGAGTAGCAGAAGATAATTATTTTCAATATGAGGTATTGGCGGATGGGACTGCTGAGATAACAGGATATACTGGAGTAGAAAAAGGAGACCTGAATATACCGGATGAGGTGGATGGACATAAGGTTACGAGTATAGGATTCGCCGCGTTTATCGATAGTGAATTTACAGGGAATATGACATTACCGGAAAGCCTGAAAAGTATAGGTGGGTGTGCCTTTGCCGGAACAGGGGATGAGAGAGTCTGTTTTACAGGAGACCTAAAACTGCCGGATAGTCTGGAGAGCCTGGGAACAGACGCGTTTAGAAAATGCAGTTTTACAGGAGGCTTAAAGCTGCCAGGAGGATGGACAGAGATAAATGAAAATGCGTTTAATGACTGCAGATTTTCGGGAGAATTGGTTCTTCCGGAAAAACTGACAAGCATAGGAAACAGTGCCTTTTCCGGATGCGGATTTACAGGCAGTCTGGCCTTGCCGACAGGTTTGATAAAGATAGGGGACAACGCTTTTTCAGGGTGTGAGTTTACAGGCGGGCTGACCTTGCATGAGGGTCTGACAAAAATAGGAGACAGCGCCTTTTTAGGCTGTGGGTTTACAGGTGGTTTGACCTTGCCTGAAGGTCTGCTAAGTATAGGGAACAACGCCTTTTATGGCAGTAGTGGATTCACTGGTGAGTTGACATTGCCGGAAAGCCTGAAAAAAATAGGTGGAGGTGCTTTCGCCGGAGCCGTGAGTAAGCCAGTCTGTTTTACAGGAGACCTAAAGCTGCCGGATGCTCTGGAGAGCATGGGGATTGATGCGTTTGATAATTGCAGCTTTACGGGTGGTTTAAGGCTGCCAGGAGGATGGACAGAAATAAGTGATAATGCATTTTATGGGTGTAAATTTTCGGGAGAATTGGCTCTTCCGGAAAAACTGACAAGCATAGGAAACAGTGCCTTTCTCGGATGCGGATTTACGGGTAGGTTGGCCTTGCCTGAGGGTTTGGCCAGCATAGGGGACAGCGCTTTTTCAGGATGCGGATTTACGGGTGAACTGATACTGCCGGAAAGCCTGAAAAGTATAGGAAAAAATACCTTCTCTGGCGGATACTGGGAAGAACGGATTTTTGCAGGGGATCTAAAACTGCCGGACGGTCTGGAGAGTATGGGGGCAGGTGCATTTTATAATTGCAGTTTTACAGGTGGTCTAAAGCTTCCAAAGAGCTGGACGGAGATAGAAGATTATGCATTTTCTGATTGCAAATTTTCAGGAGAACTGACTCTTCCGGACAAAATGACGCGCATAGGGAACAACGCCTTTTCTGAGTGCGGATTTACAGGTGATCTGGCATTGCCTGAGGGTTTGAAGAGCATAGGCGACAATGCTTTTTCTAAATGTGGATTTACGGGTGATCTGACCTTGCCAAAGGGTTTGACGAGTATAGGGGACAACGCTTTTTCTGATTGTGGATTTACGGGTAAGCTGACATTGCCGACGGGTCTGACAAGTATAGGAAATAGTGCTTTTTCGTGGTGTGGGTTTTCGGGTGATCTGACCTTGCCCGAGGGACTGACAAGTATAGGCAATAGCGCCTTCTACAGGAGTGGATTTACGGGTGGTCTGGATTTGCCTGCAGGTCTGATAAGCATAGGGAACAGTGCTTTTTCTGAGTGTGGATTCACCGGTGAGTTGATACTGCCGGAAAGTTTGAAAAGCATAGGTGAAAGCGCCTTTGCCGGAAGCTGGGATGCGCGAATCTGCTTTACTGGGGACTTAAAACTGCCGGATGGTCTGGAAAGCATGGGGAGCGATGCGTTCAATAATTGCAGTTTTACAGGAAATCTGAAGTTGCCGAAAGACTGGACAAAGATAGGGGATCATGCATTTTCTAATTGCAAATTTTCAGGAGAACTGACTCTTCCGGAAAACTTGACAAGCATAGGAGATAATGCCTTTTCTGGATGCGGATTTACAGGCGAACTTTCGCTGCCGAAAGGCCTCAGGAGCATTGGAACCGGCGCATTTTTAGGCGGAAATTATTTCACCGGGAAATTAGCTGTGCCGGAAGGAGTCACTGAATTAGGGAAAAATGCATTTTTTGAATATATCACAATGGAGCAGAATGCGATAACCGAGTGTTTTGTCGGTGAGAGTATTGTTTTGGAAGTCTGTGGATATAGCTATGATAACCCGAACAAGGAATGGAAGCTTGACGCAAACAGTCCCTATCCTCTGTTGACTTGGAACAGCAGCGATGAGAGTATTGCGCGGGTGGATGCGTATGGAAAAGTGACGGCGGTTGGAGCAGGAAAAACGACGATTACAGCAATCTCATATGATGGCGGTGAGACTAGCGTTGAAATCAGGATTCTTGCAAAAGAATCCAATGGTTATGATACTGTGGCTCCTGCAGTTACTGGAGCTAGATTTCAGGAGTCAATGATAAAGCCGGGCGTTGTGACGATCAGTCTGGATCTGATCGAAGAGAACACGGGGATCACTTCCTGCTACGGCTATTTTCGGCATATTTCTGACAGTACACGTTCGATCAATTTTGACTTTTATAACTCAGAAATGCTGATGTTCTCCGGGACATATACCACTAAGATGTCAGTGCCGTTTAATGTAAAATCCGGTGAATATTATCTGAGCGGCATATACCTTACAGATCAGGCGGGGAACAGCAGCAATTATTATTATAATTACGATGAGGGAAGCTGGAGCCATAGTGCGGAGGACGAGATCTATTATGCAAATGTCAATGTGAATGACGGCAGAAACAGTCTCACCGTTGAGGATGAATATGAGGTTGCTTTTCAGTCTTCGGTAGCAAATTCGTCCGTTACATCGAAACTGGAGGAGATGCCAGATGGATCTGCGGCGATGCTCAACTTTGACAGCAGCAATCATATCGTGAAAAAAGAATGGTTTGAGGCTATCAAGGGAACAGACAAGACGCTCATACTTTCTAACGATGGAATTCAGTGGGTATTCTACGGAAAGGACATTCTGGATACTAAGGACATTGACTGCGCGGTTACGGTGGGTACTTCATACATGTTCTGGGAAGAATCCGAAGCGGATCTCAGGCTTGTGTTTGCACCGAATGGTATTCTGCCCGGGAAAGCAACCGTGCGGATAAAGTCTGACTATATTCTGAATATGTATAATATTTCGAATACGCTGTATCTCTATTTTCTGAAAGAAGATGGGACGCTGTCTCTGGAGGATATGCCGCGGTATATTCTGGACGGCTCGGATCATTGGTGTGAATTCGAGCTGACGCATAATTCAACTTTTGTTGTAAGCGGCAGGGCGCTCTCGGAGAGCGAGCAGGTGAAACCGGACGTTCGGCCGACTCCGGGTGTGCAGCCTGCACCGAGCACAGACCCGACGCCCGGTATACAGCAGACACCGACTACTACGCCAACTCAGGGAACTCAGTCTGTGACGACCCCGGGACAGCCGCCGACGCCGGATCAGAGTCCGGATATCGGAGCAGGGGCGTCGATAAGCGGGACAGCGAACGTGAATGAGAAAACGGTCACAGTCGGGAAAACCGGGATCAAATCCATTAAGAACAGCAAAAAGAATAAAGTCATCCTGAAACTCAAAGCGGTAAAAGGGGCGGAGGGATACGAAATCGTATATGGCACGAATAAGAAACTAAAGAAAAACACGAAAACAATAACGACGAAGAAGCTTTCCGTAACGCTGAAAAAGCTTGCAAAGAAAAAGACGTATTACGTTAAGGCAAGAGCATACAGGATTGATTCCACCGGGAAAAAGGTGTACGGGAAATATTCGGCGGTAAAGAAAGTGAAGATTAAAAAGTAAAGTTTAATAAGTAGCGTAGTCCGAGGGTGTCCCAAAAGTCAAATTGATATGACTGGAGGGATGCCCTCTTTGATAAAGGATATTTAATGCGGTTTCAGCAATAGTTATTTTAGGCAGGTTTTGTTTGTCGGCAGGAGAAGGTACTTCTTGTAATTGAATAAGTAATCGGATATAATGACAGCACAACTGAAAAAAGAATATGCCATTGCGGTAAACAGGCAATTCTGGGATGTTTTGCCCTTGACTGTAATATGGCAGATAGTAAAAGGAGAGCGATTTTATGGAAAGCACAGTTTCGAGGACGGAGGCGCTCGCGCTTCTGCAAAAGTACAATAAGGAGCCGTTTCACATTCAGCACGCGTTAACGGTTGAGGGCGTGATGCGCTGGTTCGCGCAGGAGCTCGGCTATGGGAACGAGGTCGATTACTGGGGAATCACAGGCCTGCTGCACGACATAGACTTTGAACTGTACCCTGAAGAACATTGTGTCAGGGCGCCGGAGCTTCTGCGGGACGGCGGCGTGGGAGAGGATATGATCCATTCGATCTGCAGCCACGGCTACGGGATCTGCTGTGACGTTGAGCCGACGCATGAGATGGAGAAGGTATTGTTTGCTGCGGATGAGCTGACCGGGCTGATTGGTGCGGCGGCGAAAATGCGGCCATCGAAGAGCGTGATGGATATGGAGGTATCCAGCCTGAAGAAGAAGTTCAAGGATAAGCGGTTCGCGGCGGGCTGTTCCAGGGATGTGATCCGCACCGGAGCCGAGCGGCTCGGATGGACGTTGGAGGAGCTGATGGAGCGGACGATTCTGGCGATGCGTTCCTGTGAGGAATCGATTGCGAAAGAGCTGGAGGAGATCACAGAATAGTTGATCGTAACGACAGCAGATGATCAGACAAAGAAAGAGGCAGGGAAGCGGTTAGTATAGGAGATGCAGGCTGCTATGAGGCAAAAAGGGAAAAGATGCTGGAACACTGTAAAAAAAGCGATGCAGGGGAGTCTGGCGTCCGTATGGTTGCTGCCTGTAATTTGTGCGGCTGTCTTGTTGGGAGGACGATCCCGGAGCACGCAGCTTCGGATGTTCGTCTGTTATGCGGAGAATACTCAGGAGCAGGAGAGCGGAGCAGTTTCTCGTACAGAACAGATCCGGCAGGATGAGGAAGAGCGGGCGGAGTCTGAATTTCAGACAGATTCGGCATTTGCGGCTGAGCATGCAGAGTCTGAGCCTGAGAAATTCGTGGTCGCGATCGACCCTGGGCATCAGGGGAGCGGCGTCGACATGAGCGGTACGGAGCCGGTCGGGCCGGGAGCTTCTGAGATGAAGGCAAAGGCGGCGACCGGTACGCAGGGACGATTCAGCGGAAAGCCGGAGTACGAGCTGAATCTTGAAGTATCGCTTCTGCTGCGCGACGAGCTTGAAGCGCGCGGTTACGAGGTGATCATGACCCGCGAGGACAATGACACCGCAGTCAGCAATGCGGAACGTGCGCTGATGGCATATGACCAGGGAGGCGACGTCTTCCTCCGGATTCACGCGAATGGACTGGATGACTCTACGGTGAGCGGGGCGCTTGCAATGGTGCCGTCCCCGCAAAATCCTTACGTGGGGAATCTTTCGGAGGAGTCGTACACACTCGCGGACTGCGTCCTGAATGCTTACTGCGAGAAGGCGGAGTTTGCGTCGCTGGGAATCCAGTATTATGATGATATGACCGGGATCAACTGGAGCAGGCTGCCCGTTATGATCCTGGAGATGGGTTTTATGACGAATGAGTCGGACGATCTGCGCATGGCGGACGAAGCTGTACAGGAGCTGATGGCAGAGGGGATCGCGGATGGGATTGATGCGTATTTTGCGCAGAGGACGGATCCGGAGAACTGAGAGCAGCTGCTCAGTTGAGACAGAAGCAGATGAGGATCAGATTCAAACGAGTCGCTGAGCGGAAGAAATGACCAGCTGATATAAAGAGCAAATTTAAACAAACAATTTGCAAAAAAATACTTGACATTTTCTAAAAAAAGAGTCATAATGTAATCACATATTATTTAAGACGCATGTTAAGTCAGGCTATAATATGCGTCTTATCTTTTTATCTACACAGGAACGGCTTCGCAGGGAGCCGATTTCCTGTCCGGGCGATTCGCCCAGAGTCCATTTTTACAAGAGAGAAGGCTGTCGCTCTCGCGGCGCAGCAGAGATGTGAAATCGCAATGAGAGGAGGAGTATGTCTGGCGGAGGAGGGATTACAGGAGGCCGGACGCCGAATCGGCCGCAATTATCGTATCATAAAAAGATTGGGTCACGGTGGGGACGGGACGATTTATCTGGTACGGCACGAACCGACGGAGCAGCTGCGGGCCGCGAAATTGCTGAAAGCAGACGTGCCCGGGCGGCGCAGACATGAACTGAGTATGATGAAGCGCCTGAGACATCCGGCACTGCCGCAGGTCTATGATGTGCTGGAGGAACAGGGAGATCTCTGGATTATCATGGAATTCATCAGGGGAAGGACGCTGTCTGAACTGCGCGGACAGGAAAGGATCGGGACGACACGTTTTTTTTCGATCGCACGCCAGCTCGCGGAGGCTCTTGTCTATCTGCATACCAGAAAACCGCCTGTGCTTCATCTGGACATCAAACCGTCCAACGTCATGATCCGGCCGGATGGCAGCGTTGTCTTGATTGACTTTGGAGCGGCTGTCCGTGCGGATACGAAGGAGGGAACGTCGTCTTGCTTCGGGACGCCTGGGTTTGCCGCGCCGGAGCAGTGGAAACCTGACGCAGAGCCGGACGCAAGGGCGGATTTTTACGGGTTTGGCGCCGTACTCTACTATTGCCTCTACGGTTCCGTGCCGGGGAAGCAAGACGGAATACAGAAGAAAAACCGAAAATTCGGGGATAGGACGCGCGGCTGTGAGCACAGGAAACAGGACATGGAACCAGTCTGGCGGAGAAGGGAGGAAGTATCCCTGATCCGGCGATGTATGCAGGAGGATCGGGAGAAACGTTTTTCGGATACGCTGACGCTGTACCACAGTGTGCTGAGAGCGGAGAAAAGGTATCTCACACGAAAAAAGTTATGCAGGAGCAGCGCGGCGATTCTTTTCCTGCTTGCGGCGACGGCTTTTGCGTCCGTGAATCTTCGGGGAAATGACTCAGCTGCGGCGATGGAGGCGCAGACACAGCGCGATTATGACGCGCTTCTGGAACAGGCGGACGGATTGGGTTTTGAACAGGCTGTCTCGTGTTATGAGCAGGCGATCGGACTGTGTCCAAAGGACGGAGCGTGGTGTGAAAAGCTGCTTGAGCGTATCGGAGCGGATTATGTCTTCAGCCCGGAAGAGGAGGCAGCGCTGAAAAAACTGATGTTTTCCGTGCCGCCTGAAATGGATGCGACAGAGGAGGAATTGCTGGAGGATCAGGCTGCCGTGTATGGAGAGCTGGCATATCGTATCGGCATCATGTACTGGTATTTTTACGAAGAAGCCGGCGGAAGGAGCGCTGCCGCGAACTGGTTTGGACGCGCGCTTGCATGGCAGGAAAAGCAGGAGAAATCCGCAGCATGGCTGGAATCCGCGAGAATTCACAGGAAGATCGGGGGCTATTATGAAACGCTCGGGAAGCAGAATCCGGAAGGAGGCGAGGCGGTGAAGCCCAAAGTCTACTGGGAGGATCTGGAAAGACTCTGGCGGTTGGACAGTCTGAGACGGGAGGCTGTCAGAGTACAGTGTGAGGTCATGCAGGAGCTGCTGTCCGTTCTGATCATGCAGGCGTCCGAATTGAAGAAAGAAGGAGTGAGCATAGAACAAATGGAGAAAACGATGCTGTCGGTCGAGCAGTTCCTGAGCGGCACTCCGGAAGCGGAGCAGGTTGTGGGAACGTGCTGGGAGCAGTATCGGGCAGCATGGGAGACGTTGGAACGATTGACAGAAAATGAAAGGGGAAATGAATTTGGCAAGAAAGAGAAAGAACAAGGATGAGAGAAGAAACGATTACAGGAGAAAGCTTGCATACAAGAAAAAGGAATATTACAGGAAATATCTGGCGCGCAGCCTTGCAGTCGTGCTTTGCGCGCTGGCGGTCGGAACCGCCGGTATGGGAGGAGGCATTTTGGCCTTTGAACGAGGATCCGCACTGGCTGCCGGAGCAGAGACGGATATGGGATTGAATGTCGGAGAAAATGCAGGCGGGGAGGCAAGTTTCGGAGGGAGCACGAACGGGGAGGAACAGACGCCGCAGTCGGAAAGTGAAAGCGAGTCGGAGAGCGAAAGCGAGACAGAGAGCGAGAGTGAATCGGAGAGTGAGTCGGCGCCGGAGCCGATCCCGGAAGGAACACAGCCGACAGAGAGCGAGCCGGCGCCGGAGACGGAGACTGCCACAGAAGAAACACAGCCGACAGAGAGTGAGCCAGCGCCGGAGAGTGAGACATCACCGGAGACGGAGCCGATCCCGGAAGGTGTGCAGCCAGCGGAAAGTGAGCAGACGCTGGAGACGGAACCGATCCCGGAGGAAACACAGCCAACAGAGAGCGAGCCGGCGCCGGAGACGGAACCGATCCCGGAAGGTACACAGCCGACAGAGAGTGAGCCGACGCTGGAGACGGAGACTGTCACAGAAGAAACACAGCCGACAGAGAGTGAGCCTGCGCCGGAGACGGAGCCGATCCCAGAAGGAACACAGCCGACAGAGAGCGAGCCGGCGCCGGAGACAGAGCCGATTCCAGAAGGTATGCAGCCAGTGGAAAGCGAGCCGGCGCTGGAGACGGAACCAATCCCGGAAGGTACACAGCCGGCAGAGAGCGAGCCGGCGCCGGAGACAGAGCCCGCCACAGAAAACGAACCGACGCCGGAGACGGAACCTGTTCCGGAGACAGAAAAAAAGCCGGAGAAGATCCGAAGAGGCGAGCACTATGAGATAGTCGGAGATCAGGGCGCATGGTATCGGGATCCGGACGACCGCTTGTGGATTCGTGCCGGCACCGGCCTTTACATATGTACGACGGAGGCAGGCGGTTACAGTGAGGGCTCCGGGAAAAAGGAAGTAAGGGAGGATGGGATCCTGACGTTCAGCTTGCGGAGCGTAGACGGGGACGGCAGGGTTCTGAAGGAATCTGAGATCGTTCAGGAGGAATATTTCGTGGACGGAGAGGCGCCGGAGGCGGAAATAACGATCAGCGGGCTGCTTGAGAACGGGCTCTGCTATGCGCCACAGTCTGCAGAGATATCTTTGGCGATAGAGCCGGACGGGAAAAGCGGGCTGAAAACGGCGTCGTATACGATCCTGCCCTGCAGTCAGGACGGAGAGATTCAGGGGAGTCCGGAAAATGCGGCATGGACGGCATGCCAGAACGGAGACAGGATCACGATCCGCGAGGAAGGTGTTTTTCAGGTATTTGTCCGTACAGAGGATCAGGTGGGGAATCTGGCGTTTGCGAAGAGCAGCCCTGTCTGCATTGACCGCAGGCCGCCGGAGGTTTCGATTGAGGGCGTTGCGGATCAGACGGCTAATTCCGGGACGGTACGGATCCGTGTCGCTGTGAAGGATGTCAATTATAAGAAGGATTCCATGAAGATTGAACTTGCTGGAGTGAATGAAAACAGGACGCCGGCGATCAAGAGTCGGCAGGAGTCGGCAGAGGGCGCGCGGGCAGAATATCTTGATATTCCGAAACAGCGCGAATACGATGACATATATCATCTCAGTGTGCAGGCAGAGGACATGGCGGGAAATGCCGCGGCAAGGGAAATAGAATTTTCCGTTAACCGCTTTGGATCGGTGTATGAGCTTGCCCAATCCACGAAACAGAGTCTGCAGCAGCGTTATCTTACGAAGGCGGAGGATGTGACGTTCTATGAGACGAATATTGACTACGTGGGGGAATCCAGAATTTTCTGCAGGAGGGACGGCGTTCTTGAAGAACTGAAAAGAGGACAGGATTATCAGGTTGCGATGCAGGGAAGCAAAGACTCCTGGAAGCAGTATCGCTATACAGTCCCGGCGGATTATTTTTCAAAAGAAGGAGTCTATGAACTTCTTCTCTCCTCTGAGGATGCTGCAGAGAACAAAAGCGATACCGGAATGCAGGAGAAGAAGGTAAGCTTCGTTCTGGACTGGACGGCTCCTGGTTGTACTCTGACGGGGATTGAACGACAGATCTATGAGGCGGAATCACTTACCGCGTATCTCACGGCGTACGATAACATGGATCTGAAAACGGTGCAGGTGTATCTCGACAGCGAACTGCTTTTGGAGAGGAAGTCCGGACAGCTCTCGGACGAGACGCTGGAAATTCCGCTGGAGGCATCCGGAGACTGGCAGACGCTGCAGGCGTATCTGTGCGATATGGCCGGAAACGAATTCTGGACAGATGAAATTCCGGTCTATATCTCCAAAAAGACAAAACAGGTGCCGGTTTATGCGAAGGTCAGACCAAGTGCGCAGGAAAAGCTGATGGATATGCGAAGCGACAGGGCGGATGGAGGACAAAAGGAAACGACAGAGGAGGCAGAGATGAGAACGGAAGAAAAGACTGCGCGCGCGGCTGGGATAGCGACGAAGGCAGTACCTGAGGGAAGCAGGACGAAGCGGGAAAAGAAGGAAGGAATCGTGCTTCTGATACTGGGATTTCTGATGCTGGCGACAACGGCTGCGGCCTATGTTCTGCCCATTATCCGTAAGAAAAAGTAGACTTTTCATGGACATTTTTCGACAGTTATGATATGATGCCCGATGAAGGGGTGAGTATAAACAATGAATAAGAAGAGAAATGTACTGAAGCGAAACAGTGGCTTTATTGTCGGCTGCCTGTTAGCGGCAGGAGCGTCTTATTTCACTGCGGATGCCGTCATGACGAGGGATCTGCTCTCAATGCTGCGTGAGGACGAGCCGGAGACGCAGCAGCTTCTGCAGACAGATACAGCGGAGACGCTGGCTCCGGAGACGGGAGATGACCGCACGTTTGAGACGGATCCGTTTACGGTGACTGCTTCCGGCAATGTGATCAAAGGAGTGGAGTCTGAGGCGCCGCAGCAAAAGAAGAAAGAGGACGGGGACGCGGAAGGTGAATCAGAGGCCTCTGCTGACGACGGACAGGAGGGCGACGCCGCAGGCGGTATGTCCGGAGATGACTCATATGAGGGTGACAGCTACAGTGGAGACGATGGTTCCTATGAGGGGGACGGCTCCTACGATGACGGCAGCTCTTATGGCTATGACGACGGTTCCTACGATGGCGGCTATTCGGACGGCAGCTATGGGGATGGCTCCGGAGGACAGGCGATTGAGATACAGGATCCCGGGAATGGCGGGTATTCTTATGACGGTGGGGGCGGAGGCAGCTCTGACATCATCGTCGACAGTACGGCGACGACTCCGGACGATGTGATCCTCTGGGGGATCAGCAGCCGCTATATAGGAGAGGAGGAGCTTTACAATTACGATCTTGCGACGCTCCGCCTGATTCGGAATGAGATTTTTGCCCTGCATGGGCGGATCTTTGTCTCGCAGGATCTGATCGATTACTTCAGCCAGAAGTCGTGGTATGTTCCGATGTACTCGCCGGAAGAATTCGATGCGAACATGTTCGATTACCTGAATGACTATGAGGAGGCAAACCTCAACGTCATCATGAACTATGAAGCCGCGCTGGGCGGATATTAAAGGAGGGGCAGGACATGAAAGCATTTACCAGAATTCTCTTAAAAATAATCCTGCTGCTTCTGTTCATTGCGGCGGCAGCCGGAGCGGCGATAGGCTGGAGGAGCTATCAGCGCAGCGAGCCGGGATACATCATGAATCAGTATCTGACTGCGTTGATTGAGAACGACAGTGATAAGGCGTTTGCGCTGCTGGATCAGTCAGAGGGTATCACGATGGACGAGGCAGAGTACACTGCGGCGCTGGAGGGCAGACAGTACAGCCTCAACTCGAGCTACACGCTTGAAGAGACGGGAAGCCGTACGGATAACAACGGCAGCGAGTACGTGGATTTTCATGTGGAGTTCAAAGATGCCGAGGACAAGGTGCAGCTTACGGAGGAGCTTACGGCGAAAAAACAGGCGAAAGCAGCATTCGGAGTTTTTGACCAGTGGCGGATATTGTCCGGTCATTGTATGGTAAAGAATCTTGAGATCACGGTTCCGGCAGGCGCTCAGGTATATCTGGATACTCAGCCGGCGGATACCTCGTGGATCGTGCGCGACAATGTCCCGTATTCACTTGACTGCTACAGGATTCCAAGCATGCTTCCGGGGAAGAAAAGCCTTGTTATCCGCCATCCGGCGCTTGAATCTGTGAATACGACGCTGGACACAAATGAAGGAAATCAGGATTACAGCGCGCAGATGAGCTTGAAAAAATCCGCACAGAGTGAGTGCATGGAGCTCGGAATTTCGGCGCTCAAGCAGCTCTATGCGGCTGCGGCAAAGGAAAAAACAGAAGGACTTGAGCTGTTCGAAGCCTGTATGGAGCAGGCGGAGCAGTTTGTGAAGAAGCAGGGCAACAAATTCCACAAAAAGAATCGTACGTTTCAGAGTGTTGCGGTTTCGAAATTTGTGACGTCCTATGGCATGCCTGTATTCACAGAGGGCGAGGACGGAGCAGTCACAGTGCAGCTGACGCTCGGATATCATTATCTGGTGAGCGAAGACGTCGCTGTCGCCGCAGAGGAGACGCCGGAGGACGGAACCGCGGATGGAGAGGATACGCAGGATGGCGAAGCCGAGAGCCGGGAGCTGGAGCGAAGGCAGACAGCCGGCGACAATACGGCGACGTTCGTGATGGCATATCGGCAGGGAGCGTGGAGTATTGTCTCCGCGGATATCCCGGTGATCAAGGGAAACCAGTAGCACAGGAAAATCCCTTGTTATAACAGAAAAATAACAGAAGAAAAGCCGCAAGGTGACAGGAATCGGCCCGGTTGCATCAGGTGCATGCATCTGATACAATTGGGCTGATGCATTTATGCAGGAAAGACAGAGACAGGGGAGGAAGATATGCGGGCGGAGCTTCGGAAAATCATTTCACTTCTGACACCGGTGCTTTTGCATCAGGCGACCGCGCTGGCAGCGGTCTTTCTGTTTCGCGTGTGCGCGGATCGGTATGGGCTGGAATACAACGCGACGCTTGCCGTTCTGGCCGGGAATCTTCTCGTACTTCCGATCGCGGCGCGGATGTATCGGAGGGACGAAAGGATAGCTTGCGCGTCTGGCGGGGGCTCTGTGTTCGAGCCGGCATCTGTGCAGGGGACGCGCTCTGTGGTCGGGAAAAAAGACAGAGCATCGGGCGATATGGCCGGGTCGATGGAAGGGCTGACAAGAGGAGCGAAGCGGCATATGCTCCTGTTCGGCGCAGCCTGTTTTATCGGCGGAGGTGCGCTCAACGTTGCCTGGAGCGGCATTTTGAATCTGCTCCATATCCAGGCTCATTTTTCCAACCAGACGCAGGAACAGCTGCTGGCGGCAAACCTTCTCCTGCAGATTGTCGGGCTTGGGATCGCGGCGCCGGTCGCGGAGGAGCTGATCTTCCGGGGGCTTACGTACCGCAGAATGCGGCGGATGTTCCCTGTGTGGGCGGCGGTCGTTCTGTCTGCGCTTCTGTTTGCGGTGTATCACGGGAATCCGATCCAGATGATCTTCGCGTTTCCGATGGCAGTCGTGCTTGCACTCGTATACGAGCATGGGAAATTGTTCATTTTCCCCGTACTATTCCATATGGGAAGCAATCTGACAGCGATTTTTTTGCAGATTTGGCTTTGAGAGAAGAGAAGAAAACACTTGTAATTGTTTTCAGATCGTGTCAGACATAAGATAATACTGAAAATAGACAGAAAATATAAATGAAAAATAATAAAAATCAAATTATCAGATAATTATACAAAAAGTTTTTATTTACAGATGCGGGAAATGGGTGTATAGTAGCCATAGCGTACAGGGCGCATCAGGGCAGCCTGCAGACAGCAGGAGAAGTGCCCGCATCCGTACGATCAACAGCAGACAGGGATTTCTGCTGTTTGAGCCTATCATAGTGGACAGGAGGAGCCAGGATGGAAGTAAGAAAGGATTCCAATCCTGCCTGCGTGAGTCCCGGGCTGTATCGGCCAGAGTTTGAGCACGACAACTGCGGCATCGGCGCGGTCGTCAATATCAAAGGGATCAAGACTCACCAGACAGTAGAGAATGCACTCAGTATTGTAGAAAATCTTGAACACAGAGCTGGCAAAGACGCCGAGGGAAAGACAGGAGACGGAGTAGGGAT
>CANQIW010000002.1 GCA_947624055.1 uncultured Lachnospiraceae bacterium | reverse complement strand
TTGTAGGTGCGCAGCTCGACGTAGCGCGCCGCCTCCAGCACCTCCATGTAGTCCTCGATGCCCTCCGGAAGCAGCTTGACCACCTTGCCCTCCGGAAGCGAGAACTCCTGCACGAACGCCGTGCTGGTGCTTTCCTTCGTCCTCGCCAGCCAGCCGCAGAAGACTCCGGCGAAGTTGATGTCCTGCTCCTTGCCGTCCAGCCTCACGTAGCGCATCCACGTCCGGATGACGGCGACGTGGCGGCCCTTCACGCCTTTGGCGTCCTTCTCGATCGCCTCCACATATGCCGCGGCGTCCTCCTCCGCGGCCGCATTGCGCTGCTCGACGATGAAGAAGACTGGTCTGCCGCTCTCCTTCTCCCACTGCATCGCCACCGTCTCCAGTGACGACCACAGCGCCGCGGTGGTCACGCCCTTGACGTGGATCCATTCATACGCACCCGTGTAGTTGAGCAGCTTCTTCGCCGCCGAGATGATGTCACCGTTGCTTGCTGCAGGCGCAGTCGCCGTGAAGCTGAAGACGTCGCCCGCCTGGAACTTCTTACTTTCCTCTGACGCGAACTTCAGCTTGACGCCGGTGTTCGGCAACTCGTACTCCCCGGAGAGCGGGATCGTCATCTCGTCGCCCCAGGTCGTGCCGCCGTCCTCGGAGATCGAACAGGTCGCCTCGTTCACCGCGCCGGTGCTCTCAATCCGGATCTTGACCGAGAACTCGTTCGTCGGCTCTCCGGAAACGCTGATCGTCGCGTCGCTGGTGCCACTCACCTCGACCTCGGAGAACTTGCCCTGCGTGGTCGCCTCGACCGGCAGGCAGTAGATCAGGCTCGCACCGCCGTCGATCGCGTCGATGCACGCGTCTGCCAGCGGGCTCTTTCCCAGCGTCTCGCGGATCTGGTTCGTGTCCATGCTGGAGCGGACCGCGATCGGGCTTGCGCTCTTGGTACTGCTCACGCCGATCACGCAGAACGCGCCGGTTCCTGTCCCGCCGCCAGCGCCTGCCATGCTGTCGTTGATGTTAAGCTCTACACTTGATAACATAGTCTTACTTCCTCCCATCTGCCGGAGCGGTGCGGAACGCCTTGACGGCCGCGTCGTACTCGGCCTCCGTCACGCTCTTCCCGGTCTTCCATCCTTTGGATGCCTTCACGCCTGCCAGCGTGGCCGCGTCCGTCGCTTTGGCTTCGGCCCATGCTTCCACGGGCTTCTGCGTCTTTACTGCTTTTACAGTTTTTACTTCTTTTGCTTCCATGTCCCTGTCCTCCTATTTATTCATCCGTGAAGATCACGGTCGCGGGCGGCAGCGCCCCGGCCGCCACGTCCGTGTAGATGCCATACCTGCATTTTATGATCACCTGCACCGCCACCTTCGCCTTCAGGACGCTGTCGTCCTCGTCCACCCAGTCCGTCTCATCTGGTTCGATCCCCACCCAGTTGCCGTTGTCGTCGATGAAGCCCTTCCCCAGGCAGACCAGGAAGCCTTCCAGCACCTCCTCGGCCTTCTCTTCGGTCGCCGCCGCGATGATGACGTTGTACTCCGTCACGCAGTCGTAGTGCTTGCGCCGCAGCATCGAGCAGTCCTCTTGGTCCCTATAAAATTTTTTTGACTTCGATCTCGTCGGCGTGTCCTTGCCCCGCAGCACCGCGCCGTAAAAGGTGCCCTGCGCGTGCTTCAGCTCCCCGACGCTCTGGTATATCCTCCCTGTCATCCCGCCGTCCTTCAGCGAGGTCTCCAGGTATTCCTTCTTCGTCATCTTCCTGCCTCCGCGATAGCTTCGTCGATGATGTCCTGGATGTTCTGCCGGTCGCTGTCAGATATTCCCAGGAACGGCCGGGCCGGTATGTTCACCGTGACCTGCTTCTTCCGGATCCATCTGCCGCCCACCTGGAACGCCAGGAACGGCTTGCTCCGGGCGCGGATCGTCCTGCCGGACGCCCCGAACTGGTGCGTGGCCGCGTAGATCAGGTTCGTGCCGACCTCCGCGCCCTGCGCGCTCGCCCGTGTGTTGATCGAATTTTTCAGCGCTGCCGTGACCACGAGCGTCTGCCCGCTTGCCCCGGCACGGATTGACCGCGGCCACGCCTTGCCCTCCGGCGACGTGCCGCTCTCGAAGCGCTCCTGCACCCCGGTCCGCAGGGCTTCCGCCAGCGCGTTGTTCACGCCAGCCTTGTCAAGCCCTGCGAGCCCGTTCAGCTTTGCGAGCAGCTGTTCGGTCTCCCCGTCTATGTTTACCCTGATAGATGACATTATCACCAGCTCCTCATGCTGTCCCGCGAGAAGATCCGCTCGTTCGAGCTCAGGCGGAAGCCGTCCTGCGCAGCTCCCTCGCCCGTCCCGTCGTCTCCCCCGCCGCCTTCTCCGCCGTCACTGTCCGGCCCGATGCTCACCGTGCCCTTCGCCACCAGCGTCAGGTACTGGATCGCGTTTTTGTACCGGATGTAGATCGTGTTCTCGCGCTCGTCCTCGTCGATGCCGGTGCGGCTCGCGAGGTTGTAGACCGCGATGTCTTTGGCGAACTTGCGCAGCACCTCCGGCGCTCTCTTCATCGGTAGCGGGTACCGCTTGTAGAGGTAGCCGTCGATCTCCGCGCACGCGTCCTCGATCGCCAGCTGGCAGAACGGCGTGATCTTTGCCCGCCTCTCCTCGGCGTCCTCGATGATCTCAGGGCCGAGGATCGCGTCGATCATGTCGTCCTTCAGCATGGAGAGCACTTCGTCGATCGTGCAGTACATCAGCCAGCCGCCGCCACGGTGCCGTCAGATCCCCAGGCCATCTGCCAGAAGCCGAAGCCCGCGTTGCTGCGCCCGTCCGCGCCGTACAGGAACTCGTCGTGCATGAACACGTTCATGTCGTCGTCTTTGGTCAGCTGCGTGAACTTGATCTTCTTGCGCTCCTGGTAGATCATCGGCTTCAGGAACTTCTTGGTGCACAGCAGGAACCACTTGTCCGCGTTCTCGCCTGCGAGCTGCGTGGAGACCAGGAGCTCCGCCGTGCCCTTCATCACGTTGGACGTGCCGTCGATGATCTCGGCCATCAGCGTCTCGCGCGCCTCCTGCTCGTAGGACGGCGACACGATCAGAAGGTCCGGTACCAGGTTGAGCGGGTCGCCCTTGTCCCCGGTCAGGTTCATGATCGCCGCGCGCGCCTCGATGTAGGTGTCGCGGTTGAACTTCTTCGTCCCCTTATTGCTGAAGGTCGCCTTGCCGCTCTTGTGGTCGGTCGCGAAGAACGCCTTCCCGTCGTAGCACTTCTCGTCGAAGCCTTTGGCCAGAAGCCCGAAGACGAGCTTGTCCGGATGCAGGCCAGCCGCTTCGCCCATCTGCGAGAACATCGGCGAATAGATGCCGTACTGGTCGTCCTCGATGTCCTCACGCGGCACGCCCAGCGTCCGCTCGAACTTCTTGTTCCGGATCGTGTACCCGAAGCTGTCCATGTGCTGGATCTCCCTCTCGCCGATCCACTCGCGCAGGTCGGGCAGCTGCCCCAGCCACTTGTAGCTGTTCTCCGCCGTGCTCGACGGCACCACCGTCGCGATCTTCTGGTAGTCGGTCTTTACTTCCTGCAAAGCTTTGTTGAACGCTGCGCTGTAGCCGACCGTCAGCTCGCGCAGGTTTGCCTGGTTAACAATCATGTCCCTTGTCCTCCTTTTATACTGCCTCGGATGCCTGTGCAGGCACCACGATGTCCGTCATGTCCACGGTCACGCCGTCGTCGTCCACGGCCAGGATCCTGCCGCATACGCTCGCGCCGGTGTCCGTCTTGGTGACGCTGGTCGGCCCCGCGATGTAGCACATCTTCAGCACGTCGGTCTTCTCGATCGTGCCGTCGTTGTCCCACACGAACGTGCCCCTGCGCACTTCCACGTCCACGGCCCCGTCAGCCCCTGCGCTGTTGTCCGCGGGACGCTGCACGCATCCGGCCACCGTCAGCTTCTCGGCCTTGCTCCCCGGTACGGCGTAGCCGCTCTCGTTCACCGCCGCGATCGTCGCCTCGGTGAGCGTGGCCTTTGCGGCCACCGGCAGCACGATCGTCCGGTTGTCCAGCTTCTCGTTCCCTGTTCTGATCATCTTACTCGCCCTCCTTGTCTGCGTACTTCTCGAAGTCCTCGTCGCTGATGCCGAGGTTCTTCAGGATCAGTTTCTGGTTCCCGTCCGGATCCTTGCCCTCCGGCGCGTCCTTCAGCGCCATCCTGCCCTGCGGCACCATCGCCGGGGCCTGCTCCACGAACGCCTTGAAGCCTTCCGGATCCTTCAGGGCATAGCTCCTCGCCCACCCCTTCTGCGCTGCCGCGATCTTCCCGTCCTTCAGTGCGGCAGCCACCGCGTCGTCCGCGGCCTTGCCCTTGATCTGGCCCTCCAGATCCTGGACGCGCTGCGCCAGCGTCGCGTCGCCCGCCTTCAGCGCCATGATCTTCGCCGTGACGTCCTCCGTCCTGGCTTCGTCCGGAAGCTCCAGCAGGCCGAGGATCGTGCTGTTCGCCACCACTTCCTGTTCTGCGCTCCCTTCCTTCATCTTGGCCGCCACTCCCGCCAGGGCAGTGCGCACCTGCTCCTCGGTTGCATCCTCCGGAAGTCCGAGCAGTTTTGCGATTTCTTTGAGATCCATGTCTTCGTCCTCCTTTTCGATCTCTTCGTTGAATAACTCGTCCAGCGTCCCGTCGTTGTCGGCGCACATAGCAAACATGCCGTTGATCGCCGGGACGTTGGTCAGTGCCACGGAATGGATCGCCGTCACGCGTCCGTCCTTGCGGATCTTCACGACCGGCGACAGGTACCGGTATTCCTTGTTCTTCAGGTACTCGGCAGCCTTGTCCGTCCATTCCACCTTTGCGATGATCGCGTCCTCCCCTTTGCGGAGCTCGCGGATCCATCCGCCCGCGGGTGCCTGCACGTTCAGCATCGTCTGGTGCTCGTAGTCCACCACCAGGTCGAGCTTCCGGTCTTTGAACTCCCGCAGTATCATCTCAGCAGACAGGTCATCGACCAGGAACGTGCCCTTCTTGCTCTCCACCCTGCCCAGCGGCAGGATCTTGATCTCCTCCGGCACCCCGTCCCGCACCTCGATGTGGTCTGCTGTCATCGCTATTTGTTCGATCATGTCCTTCGTTCCCCTTCCTGTTTTGCCCTGTAACCGCGTTATAACGCGTTATAACGCGGGTGGACGGTTTTCTTGCGGCAATCCCACGCCCTGCGCCCCTCGGCTCGCTCTGTGCGGCTCTCAGCGCCTCGCCTTCATGCGCCTCTGGTATATCTGCGCGAGCGTCCGGTCTATGTTCGACAGGTCGGGCTTGTAGACGTGCTTCGCCGGGTTCGTCGAGAAGCCCTTGTCCGGCTTCAGGAGCCCGCCGGTCTCGCCGGTCGTGATGTCCACGCCCCTCGGCGGCCTCGTCTCCACCACAAGCCCTTCACGCTCCACCTGCGCCCGGCTCTTCGCCACCACGGTGCAGCGGCAGCGGAAGCCGTTCGGCGGGTACCAGATGTCCCACACCGGGTCGTCGGCGCGCCAGACGCGGTTGTGCATCAGCGCGTGGTCCGGGCGGACCTTGTCGTCGTAGGCCGTCTTGTACTGCCAGTACGGCAGGAGCCGCAGCGTCTCCGGCTGTGTCATGCTCTGGTAGTGTCCCACGTTGTAGGCCGTCTGCACGTTCGTCCGGAAGATCACGTCGCTCTTCCACGGGTTCATCAGCCCGTAGCCCGCGTCCGCCAGGAAGCCGTTCATCTCCTCCAGGAACTGCGCGCCGGTCTTGCCCTGCTCCACGGCCTCGTCCAGTGCCTCCTTGAAACGCTGGATCACCTGCACCTTCTCGTAGCCTGAGACCATGAAGCTCTTCGCCCGCTCCTCGTCGGCCATCGCCATCCATTCGTCCTTCGTGACGCTCCTGCGCCGCTTCAGGAAGTCCACAGCCCGCTTGAAGATGAAGCCCGCGAAGCTCCCCTCGTAGGTCGGCGCGCTCATGCCTGCGTCCTCCCGATCAGCCTGCCGAGGTACCCGGCCTGGAATAGCAGGTCGGACAGCTCCGCGTCGTCCATGTCGTCATACAGCTGCTCCAGCTCCTCCGGATCCTTCAGCTTCCCGGCCAGCTCCTCCAGCGTGCCGTCCCAGCCCTTCACCTTCTCGATCAGCGGCTGGATCATCCGCCTGGTGATGTCTGCCATCTGCTTCACGGACAGCTCCACGATCTCGTCGAGCTCTTCCTGCTCCGCCTGCCCGTCCGCGCCGCCCTCTTTGAGCGGCACGTCCTTCATGGACGGCGTCCCCTCCCATGCCGGGGGCTGCTGTGTCTCCGGCCGCTTCAGGATCTCGTCCCCGTCGTCCGGCTTCGGCACGTTGAACGTCTTGTAGAGGTAGCTCGTCGGGATCGGCAGGCCCATCGACGACAGCGTGTTCAGGACGTCCGCCTTCTCCTTCTGGTCTTCCTCCTCGTCCGCCGCGAAGATGATGAACGGCAGGTTCGCCTCCATGCCGAAGTTATACTCGACCAGCGGGCGGATCAGGTCGCGCCGCAGCGTGACCGCCAGCGCCTTCGCGTCTGCCACCGTGAGGTCGTGCCGCACCTTGTCGTGCGTCTTGGCCTGCGCGTAGGATCCGCCGCCGCTGTCCGACGTCAGCGTCTGGCCGAGGACGGCCTTGCTGATCTGCTCGTCGCAGTAGCGCGCCATGTTCTCGTAGATGTCCGAGCTGGTCGTCTTGTTGCTCTCCTTGAACTCGATCATCGTCGTGTCCGGGATGATCCCGGCCGCGTCGCTGCCGATCCGGATGATCGCGTTCATCAGCTCCTTCTTGTCCGCCTCGCTCGCCGCCTGGTCGTACTTGCCGAGCCGCAGTGGCATCCCGTACACCTCGCAGAACGCCACCCAGTCTTTCACAGTGTAGTTCTTGAAGAGGTACATCCAGGACACGATCCTCATGATGCCGGAGCGCGCCGGGTGGCCGCTCTTGGCCTTGTAATTGTGCAGGATGAACTTGTTCGCAGGCATCTCGACGCCTGCCGGGAACTGCTCGGTGCAGATCAGCACCTGCTCCTTCTCCCAGCTCCACAGCAGCTTCTTCGGGTGCACGTAGAGGATGTCGTCCACGACGTTCCTGCCCTGGCTGTCCAGCCCCCACACCAGCTCCATGACCGACGTGCCCTTGCCGACCGCGTCCATCAGGTCGATCAGGATGTCGTCGAAGTTCTCGATGTCCTGGAACTGCTCGCGGATGAAGTCCGCGATCGCCTCGTCCTGCGGCTCCTGCGAGTACGGCTGGATCTCCCACGGCAGGCCGGTCACTGCCAGCTTGCGCGTCTGGAGCTGTGAGAACAGGTGCGCGTCCTTCTCCTCCATCTCCTCGAAGAGCTCCATCTGTGCCCGGACGTTGCCCTCGTCCGCTTCCCGCAGGATCCTCGCGAGCCTCTGCGGCGTCAGCCCCTTGCTCGGATAGTCCGAGTACCTGTCGTTCAGGTCCCCGGCCGCCACCGTCGTGTAGACCGGCCGCAGGATCCCCGTGTCCACGTTCGGGTCAAATGTTTTTTTCTGCTTTTTCTTCTTCCCTTTCGCCATCAGTATGCCCCTTTGCTCCTGCCCAGCTTCCGCCGCAGCACGCTCACGTAGCCGACCTTCCCCGTGGATCCGCGCACCTTCATCGCGGTGTCCACCGCCATCTTCAGCGCGTCCGGACCGTCATCGTTGCGGCCCATCGGGAACTCGGTCATCTGCGCGAGCAGCGTCTTGTGGCGCCTGCTGAACTTTATATAGTGGTTTTTCACCAGCGGCTGCAGGCTCTCGATCCGCATCAGCTTGTTCCCGGTGCTCTGGATCTCCTCGATCGGCAGATGCTCCCCCGCCTCGGCCGACCGCTGTGCCATCACTTCCTTGAAGAAGAACTGGAACTGCACGGTCTCCACCCCGAACGCCCGCAGCGGCTTTAAGTCCCTGCGGTACCGTGCGGCCAGCGCGATCGCGTCGTCGATGATCACGTCCGGATGCCGCCGCGCGATGTCCGCGTCGAGCACGTACATGTAGCCGGTCTTCCTGTCCATCGCCAGCCCGATGATCGCGCTGGTGTCGCTCTTCTTGTTCTTGCCCAGTGACGGGTCGTTCGCCCCCACCAGGAAGAAGTCCGGGCCCGCGAAGTCGGGCGGCGCGTCGTCGTAGAACTCGAACCATTCCTCCTGGAACGTCGCGTTCTCCGGATCCACCGGGTCGTTCTGTAGCTCGGAATTGAACGAGGCCACGCCCTCGGCGACGCGGATCTCCATCAGGTCGTAGTAGGAGAGCTTGTCTTCCCACAGCACCTCCGTGCCCTCCAGCATCTCGGCCTTGTGCTCTTCGTAGAACTCGCGCGCGTGGTCTTCGTGGAACTCGTCGAACAGGTTCGTGTAGATCGTCTCCCACTCGTCCCACAGCTGCGTGTTCTGCGCCCAGCCGGTCACGGCCCGGTAGGTGCGCGCCTTGTACCGCGGGTTCTTCAGCACGTTCGAGAGCAGGCTGTCGTAGTGCAGCACCGTCCCGATGTACATGATGTCCGTGTAGGTGTCCCCCGCCTTCGAGACCGCCTTGTCGAACCAGCTCTTCAGCTTCCTGCGCTGCTCCGCCGTGTTGACGTTCTCGTCGTTCTCGATGTCGTCCAGGACGATCAGGTCGGGCCGCCAGTTCCGGTGCTTCCTGCCTCGGATCTTCTTGCCGGAGCCGACCGCGTCCACCTTGACGTCCGTCCTCGTCAGGATGACGCCGGAGCGCCATGCCTTCTGTCCCTTCTGTTCCCCGAAGTCCTCCAGGATCGCGGCGTTGTCTTCCAGCTCCGTCCGGATGTCCTCCAGGAACGCTTCGGCCTGGTCGGTCGAATCGGATAATATAAGGATATAATGCTTGTACATGTACAGGATCGCGTGCAGGCTGTCCTTGAACGTGAAGTTCGTGCTCTTCGCGTGTCCCCTCGGTGCTGCCGTGACCGTGTGCGAGCCCTTCGCCCTGCTGATCACCTTCGCGTCCTTCTCCGGGTCCATGCCCTTCATGACGCCGCGGATCCACAGCCCGTCGAGCTCGTCGTGGAACTTCGGCGACCGGCGCACAAAATAGTGCGGCAGGTATGCCCGCCCGAAGTATCCGAGGTCGATCGCCGCCAGCGCACGGCGCACGCCGTCCGGGCCGGTCAGCGGCTTCCTGCCCGCCGTGTAGTCCGCGGCCAGTGCCCTGCGCTTCTCCCGGAACGCCCCGTCCCGCGCTGCGTATTCGAGGAAGAGGCTGCGCTGCGCTTCCTGCGCGGCCGCCAGCTCCAGGTCTTCCTCCGGCAGCTCCAGCTCCTGTTCATATTCAAGCAGGTCAATCATCCGTCAGCATCCTCTCTTTTGCCTTGCGCAGGATCTCCTTCATCATGAGCCGGGAGTCCTCGTCGTCCCGGATCACCTTCAGGATCTCCTTCTCCATCTCCTTGAAGGCCGTCTCCGCCTTCTTCTGCATGTCCTGCCGCACGCGGTCCTTGTAGACCTTCGTGCGCGACAGGCTCGCCAGCAGGCGCCCGGCCTTGTCAATCGGCAGCTGGTCGAACTCCTCCTCAGCCGTCGCCATCTTATTGATCAGCCCGTCCATCAGCATCCGCATCCCCGCCTCCGTGTAGTCGGCGTCCGGGTTCTGCTGGACGACCTGCACCAGCTTCTCCGTCTGCCTCTGCGCTTCCAGGAGCCTCTGCATCGCCGTGCTCGACCGCATCGCATAGCGGCCGATCGCGCTCTTGCTGATGTCGTGCCCCTGCGCCTTCAGGCTGTCGCTGATGTACTGGTACGTGTTCGACGTGTCCGCCAGCATGACGTCCACGCTGCGCCGGATCTCCTCCGGCAGTTCGTCCACTTTGGAACTGATCCGGGTCTTCCTGCGCTGCTTGCCCATCAGATGTCCACCCCCGGGTCGCTGATCGTGCCCTCCGCAAGGTCCACGCCCGCCTTCGTCAGGCGGATCACCGCGTCCTCGCTGTAGGCCGTGTAGGCTGTCACCTTCTCGTCCGTGATCTCCACGTACCCGGCGTCTTCCAGGTACGAGATATACTTCCCGATGTCCGGCGACAGGATCAGGCCCGCCGAGATCATCGCGTTCGAGACCTGGCGGGTCAGCGCCGTGTTGTTGAATCCTTTGACCAGGCAGCGGATGATGTAGCCGCGGACCGCTTTGTTCCGTTTCACTTCTTCCTTCTCTGCTCCGTTCATCTCTTACCCCTCATTCACTTGTCGCTGCGCATCAGCAGCTTGTCGATCTTGCTGTCGATGTTCTTGATCGAGTCCTCCATCTTGTTCATCGCCCGGAAGTAGTCCTCCCGCAACACGAACGTCGTGGCAAAGTCGCTCTTGAACTCATTGATCCGCGTCTCCAGCCCGCGGACCTCTTGGCTTGTTTCATCCTCCAGCTCGCTGATCCTCTTCTCGTACTTCTCGTCGATTGCTTTTATTGCTTCCCTGTTCTGGTTGTTGCTCTCCTTCAGCTCGCTGATCCAGTTCTTGATCAGCCAGGCCAGCACGGCCAGCACCAGGCTGATCACCCCGGTCATGACGTCGGAGAACGTGATCACGTAATCCATGCGCTTATTTCCGCAGCATCCGCTTCGCCAGGTCTGTCACGTGTTCCCACCCGTTCATGGAGACCAGTGCGACGATGAACGCTGCAAGGAATGAAGCGAATACCTCGTACCACGTGATCGGCTGCTTCGCGTAGTTCATCATCCCCAGCAGGGCTGCCGGGCAGATGACCAGCGACAGGCCGGTCACGAGCAGTGCGGACGGTATCTTCTCGTTGAGCCACTTCCACGCCTTCAGGACCTCCGTGATGCAGGACACGAGAAAGGCCAGAAGGCCGAGGACGGCCAGGAGCTTCGTCCCGTCCACCAGTGCGTTGATGTCGATGTTGTTCAAAAATTCCATGCTTTTGCGCCTCCTTCCCGACGGTACGAAAAGAGCATAGCTTTCGCTATGCTCTTATCGTACGCTTATTCGTCTGTAACCTTTAGGGGAAATATTTCCCGATTTTATCCGCCGCCCCCGCCGTCGTCGATCATGTCGAAGATCGTCATCTGTCCGGGCGTCGGTTCGTCTTTCAGGATGTTGCGGATCTGCACCGTCGTCAGGTTGTACTTCTCGGCCAGCTCCTTCTGGTTGTAGCCGTTGTATTCAGCCTTCACCCGCCTGTTCCGGGCAGGTGCCACGATGCTCTCCGGCTTCGGGAAGTACAGCTCGTCGCCCTTCGCGTAGTCTGCCAGCTCGGCGAAGCGCTCGATCCCGATGATATCCGTGATCGGCCGGTACTGCTCCGCGATGTCCTCTTCCGTCAGCTCCCCGACCAGCTCCTTCACCCAGCCGTCCATCTCAGGACACCTTCTTCGTGTAGGCTAGGCAGATCCAGCCGATGCCGCTCTTTAAGCGTCCCCAGTTCCGCTTCTCCTCCACGATCGTGTACTTCAGCTTGTGCCCGGCCTTCTCCTGGATGCTCCCCGTCACCTTCGCGCTCTTGCGCGGCTTCTTCCGGATGTAGAGGTAGTCGCAGGTCGTCTCGATCAGGTACGGCACGCCGGACGGCTGTGCCACCTGCTCCGGTTCCTTCGGCTGCTCCTGCGGCTTCGGCTGCCCCGGCTGCGCGTCGGCGTTGAAACGCGTCAGGTCCCACCGCTCGATGATGCTCACCAGCTTCTCCACGTACTTCGGGTCCGTCGCGTAGCCGCCGTCCTTGATGATCTGCGCGGCCTTGCGGTAGTCCTTCTCGCCAGAGAGTCCTGCGTAGCGCTGCCTGTTCCCGTCCGGCGCGTTCAGCAGGTAGGCGCTGTGGTCTTCGATCGACGCCTCGATGCTCTCATAGCAGCGGAAGTCGCTCTCCTGCATCCAGGTGTTCCCCGCGGCGTCGCACTCCGGTGACATCTTCGTGTACTTGTCGCCGTTCCAGGTCGTGCCTGCCCATACGTTCCCGGACAGGCTGCACTTCATCCCGTGCAGGTTGTTCGCCTTCTGTGCGAGGTCTGTCTGGCCGTAGCCGCTCTCCAGGATCGCCTGCGCGAACAGCACGCAGCCCAGGATCCCCGTGGCGATTCCTTCCGCCGCATAGAGACCTCCCAGGCGTTCGACGAACTCCGCCTCCGTGCAGCCCTTGAACTCGGACGCCTGCGTCCCCTTCGCCTCATTCGTGTAGATGCACTTCCCGGCCGGGTCGTAGACGCTGTACCCCGGAAGCGTCCCGCACAGCTTCCGCGCGTTCGCCTCCGTGCCCGCGAACTGCTGGCTCTTCTCGTCCTCCCAGCTCTTGCGCACGCGGTAGTATTCCTCCTCTGCCACCTCCGGCTTCGACGCCGTCCCGGAGACGCCCAGGCCGTCCAGGATCCCCTGAGCGACCGCCTGCGCCACGAGGCCCTTGCGGTCGGTGTACCAGGCCATGTCGTCGCCGTCGTCGATGAACGCGGTCTCTAAAAGGAAATACTTCGCGCCCGCCGCCTGCGCCCGGTTCAGGTTCAGCAGGCCGGTCGAGTTGTCGAGCAGCCATTCCCTGAAGCCCAGCGCCACCACGCGGTCGATGATCGTCCTGGCGATGCCCCTGCCCGCGTTGTTCGGGTGGATGTAGCCGCCCACGCCCGTGTAGCTCCCGTCTCCATACGGGTCCTTCTTGGCCTTCGCGTTGAAGTGCACCTCCAGCGTGAAGTCGTACTTCGCATAGTCCGGCACGTGCCCGGCCTTGCTCTGCGTGTAGCAGTTCTTGTTCTGGTCGTACATGGTGACCGACGCCCTCGTGCCGATCGCCTTCTTGACCAGCGTCGCCAGCTCCCTCGTGTAGTCCGCCTCGTGCCCCCATACGGAACACGCGCCCGGATCCCCTTCGCCGTGTCCCGCGATAATGAAAACTTTCTTCTTTGCCGCCATGTCAGCGTCCTCCCTTCTTATCCCTGCCGCCTCCGTTCATCGCACAGACCGCGACGAGCGTGACGCAGATGATGATGATGTTGATCGTACTTGTAGCCATCCTTCTGTTCCTCCTTCCACCACAGCAGTGTCTTCTTGCACATGACCAGCATACCCATGACCACGATGATCTCCATCAGGTCTGGCTTCGGCTGTTGCGCTTCCAGCGATACCACCTGCAGGAAGATGATCACCCACAGCTCAAACTTTCCCCGCATTGTTCTCCTCCTCGTAGTCCAGCGCGACCGCCACCTTGCTCTCGACCATGATGCACTTCTTCAGCTCCGTCATCGCCGCGTCCATCATGTCGTCCGGCAGGAACGCGCGGATCAGCTCTCCGTTTTTGATCTGGTGGATGTACAGCAGCTCCGCGTCCCAGTCCTCGTCCACGTCGAACGCCGCGTTCAGCGTCTTGCGGTCCTTCTCGTAGTCGCCCTTCAGCCGCTTCAGCAGCAGCTTCTCCTGCTTCGCGTCCGGGGCCATGTGCATGTGCGCGTGGACGAACTCCGCCAGCCCGTACTCGAACGAGTAGTCGCCCGTGAACAGGGCCTTCAGCATCTCCTCGAATCTCGGCGTCAGCTTGTACTTCGTCTCGGTCGTCACCGTAACGTTCCTGTTGAAGACGCCCTCGGAGACGCACAGCTTCAGCCGGTCGGGGTTCAGGATGTCCAGGCTGCGCCGGTCGGACACGCTGCACGAGCCCTCGTTCCCGTAAAACCTCACGAACTGCTTGCTCCGGTCGTCCATGATCGAGAGCCCGCGCTTCTGCACCTCCGCCTGGAGCGCGTCCATGTTCCTCTTTGTGTTCAGCCGCAGCCGGTCGTAGCGGATCAGGTCGTCCACGAGCTCGCTGCTTGTCTTGGTGTTCAGGTTTGCCATACCGTCCCTCCTCCTTATGCTTTCAGTTTTTCCGTGCAGGCCGGGCAGATGCCCTTGCCCATCAGCAGCTTCACGCCTTCCGTCCCGCCGCAGAAGACACAGCGCGGCGTGTATGCCCGCAGCCGGATCTCCCCGCCCACGACGGTCAGCTCCATCGGGTCCTTCCCCTGAAGTCCCAGGTCCCGGCGTACTGCCACCGGGATGCTGATCGAACCGTGGTTCGACAGTTTCTTATAAACTGTCATGCTGTTCCCTCCTTTTTATTCTGCTCCTCAATGCTGTACATCCCAAAGCCGACCTCAATCCCTACGGGCAGGTCAATGGCTTTCAGGATCTTCTCCGCAGTATCGGGATCCACGCCCCTTTTCTTCAGCATCCCGCAGAACGTGAGGCCCTCATCCGACCGGACACCCCCGTCCTCCTGGATGCGGAACTGGATGCCGTAGGTCGTCCGCCCGACCGTCAGCTTCTCCTGCCAGCCCTTATCTGTTGTTTCAATCACCAGTTTCATCTTGCTTCCTCCTTTACTTTTTGTTCCTTGTCCTCGACCACGCGCATCGCTGCCAAGTGCACGTCGAGCAGGTTATCCTTCACGTCGTCCAGGCTGCTGCCGAGGACCAGCGCCCGCACGCCGGTCATCACCTGGAGGATACCGCACAGCTCGGTCAGCTCGACCATGCTGATGTTCCTGCCCTCCAGGTTCACCATGTCGTCCTTAACCGTCAGTGTGACTTTGCAGTCCTTCATCTTCCGCCTCCCGCTTCGTGATCGCCTTCACGGCCTCGATCAGCTTTGACATCTGCGTGTAGTCCAGCCACTCCGGGGAGTCCATGCGGAACATGCGGCGCGTCAGGCCGTTCAGCCGCTTCGCCTCCCACCCGGCGTCCTCCGCCAGGTGCTTCAGCTTCTTCATCTGGTTGTCCGTCGCCTTCGACGTCCTGTCCTTCGCCGGGCGTCCACCCCGCACGGAATCCTTCATCTGCCCCAGCACGTAGGCCACGCGCGCGATCTCCTTCTTCGTCAGCTTCTTCATCGAGTCCTTGCCGGTCTGCGCCTGGACGACCAGGTGCAGCTCCTCGCCCGTCATGGACAGCTCCCTGCTCCTTGCGAGCCCCCACAGCGTCCGGATCGTCGGGTCCGGGCTCTTCTCCCGCTTCATGCTCACCAGACCACCCCCATGTGCTCACGCTTGCCGCGCTGGACGAACGACGGCACGGACGGCCCCGGCAGCGCCCTCGGCGTCTGCATCTGCGCCTCGTCCGTCCTGCACATGACGTATGTGCTCCGCCCTGCCCTCGCCGCCATCCGTGCGGCCTTCTCCATCTGCTCGATGATCCTGTCCTCGTTCATGCCTTCCACTTCGATCGTGATCTTCCTCATAGCTAATACCTCTCTTTCTTCCTGTATCTATGTCGGCCGGGTCTCCTCCCGGAACCCAGTACTTACACCGGTTCCTCTGCTTTTTCAGGTTCACATTTGCTTCCATCAGCGGGCAGTACCGGCTCATGATGATCCTGCGCCAGCAGTTTCCACAGTTCTTTTTCATCGGTTATTCGCCTCTACAGCATCATCATGCCGCTCGCCTCGCGCACGGTGTCCAGCGTGACCTTCGTCTCCCCGCGTTCACGCAGGACGCGCAGCACGTTGTTCAGTGTCCGGTCTAAAAGCCGGAAGCACCCGCCCCGTGCCGCGTAGGCACGCTGCGCCAGCTCCGCGGCCGCGTCCTCGGTGATGTCCCAGCCCGCCAGGTAGCGCTCCAGCTCCGCGTGCGTCAGCCCGTGCATCTTGTGATAGAAGTCCACCCGGTTCGAGAAGCGGACCAGGTGCTGCTTCAGGTCCGTCTCCAGCCGCGGCTCCCCCGCGATCACGACGCCCACGTCCACCTTGTCGAAGATCCCGCGGATGATCTCCAGCTTCGCGGTCGTGTACTTGTTCATCAGCTTGTCCGCCTCGTCGAAGATCATCAGGTAGCCCGCGTTCACCCGCAGGAACTCGCGGATCCGCTTCACCCTCCGGTGGATCGTGCCGCCCTCGGCCAGCAGCCCCAGGCGCTCCTCGATCTCCTCCAGCATGTCCTTGCTGCTCATGGTGTCGTCACATTCGAGGTAGCAGACGCGCGGCAGCTGTGCGTAGCGCTGGAGCGCGTGCGTCTTGCCGTAGCCGGAGCGGCCGACCACGATGCCGAGCGCCCTGTCCTCCTGGCAGCTCTGGCACAGCCCGATCACCTTGCGGTAGTCGTCACTCTCGAAGTAGCGGATCTTCTCCGGCAGCCTGCCCGGCTCCGGGGCGGCCGCCTGCGCGTCTGCCTCCTGCGCGGCCGCCTCGCCGTCCAGCCACTTCCGGCCGTCGCCGTACTCGGCCTCCGTCTCGTCCATCCACCTGCGCAGCACCGTCTCGACCGTCTCCGGGTTGCTCCGGTACGTGCCGGAGAGGTACTGTGAGATCATCGACCGGCTGCATCCCGTCATGATCGCCAGCTCCTGCTTCGTGCAGTGGATCTTCGCCAGGCGCTCCGTCACGGCCAGCGCCAGCTCCGTCGGCGTCCCTTCCTTTTTGTTCGTGTTGGTAGTTGCTTCGTTCATGTTTATACCCTCTCTTTCTCCTGTTATCGTCTTTGGTCCCAAAACTCCGGGTTGAACAGATCCAGCGGCAGGAAGAGCAGGCTCACCAGTGTGCAGACCAGCCAGAAGATGCCCCAGAAGACTGCCCCGGCAAACCGCAGGATCCTGTCCGCCATGCCGTCACGCCTCCCCGATCGTCTTCAGGCGCTCCAGCGCCTTCTGTGCCTGCGCGCTCATGTAGCGTGAGCCCGCGCGCTCCTTCTTCAGCTCCTTGTAGTTCTGCTGCACGTGGCGGCTGTCCGGGAACTGAACCGTGTTGCCCTTCGGTGCCCTGCCGACCAGCAGTCCGTCCATCCCGGCCACCTCCCTGCGGATGCCTTCCTGCGCGTTCAGCTCCCCGAACGGCGTGGTCGCTTCCTTCAGGATTTCCCGGTCACGCTTCACCTGCGCGTTCTGCCGCCTGCGGTGCTCCTTCAGGACGTCGTCGCTCACCGTCCCGAACTGGAGCAGCTCCTGGCTTGCGGCCTCGCAGATCAGCCTGCCCTTCTGGTCGAAGACGTAGATGCTCGTCACGTCGTCCGGGTCCCACTTGATCGTCACGCTCTCGCCGATGTGCCGGATCAGCTCGCCGTCCTCGTCCATGTAGTAGTGGCCGCGGCGCTCGATGCCGGTGTTGTACACCCGCACCCGGTCTTCCTTCATCATTAGCATGGTCGCCTGCACCTTCGCGGGCGGGGCCTTGAAGTAGCGCTCGCCGTTCTCGAAGAGCGACAGCGGCGTCCTGTACTCCTCGCCCGCCTTCTTCAGCTCCGCGTGCTTCCACTCGCTGTACTTTTCCATCTTCCAGGTCGTCCAGCGCTCGTAGAACTCTTCGAGTGTCAGCAGCCTGCCCTGCTCGGCCATCCGCTGGATGTCCTTGTTCACCTTCGCGGACGTCAGCGATCCGGTCAGCGTGCCGGTGTAGCTCGCGAGCCACTTCGTGAACCGGCTGCATACCGTCCCGAAGAAGCGCTCGATCTGCCCCTTCGTCCAGGGCTCGTAGGGCATCGCGATGTGCTCGTCCTCGATCCCGATCGCACGGTAGAAGCCGCGCGTCGCGTCGTCGAACGCCATCGCGAAGTGCTCGTCCTTCGCCTCCTGGTCGTGCCGGTCCTTGCGGTCCACGCCGATCATCTCCTTCGCGGTGTAGTCCTTGCCGTTGTCTATGTAGAGATACTTCGGCACGCTCCCCGCGTCGTGGTAGATCAGCTTCAGCAGGCTCTGCTTCAGGATCTGCGCGTTCGCGTCCCGGCACATGATGTCGCCGAGGATCCAGCGGCTGCGCGTGTCGATCCAGCAGACCAGCTTCGGCCTGATCGGCACCAGCTTCCCGTTCTTCGCCCGGACCGTCACCCAGCAGTCGAAGGTGTGCTCGTCGCCCTGGACGATCTCCAGCACCTCCAGCCCCTTCGTGTCCCTGCGCTTCTTCTGCATCTTCCGGTTCTTGTAGTCCCGGATGCCGTTGGCCGCCAGGAAGTGCGCGTTCTTCATGCCCTCGTCTTCCATCAGCCAGGCGATGTAGCGCACCACGCTCTGGTAGCTCGGGATCTTCTCCCATCCCTTCAGCTGCTGGATGTCCTCCAGCTTCTCGTAGAGCATCTCGCGCGTGCCCCGGTTGCCCGCGAAGCCCGCGTCGAACCAGATGTTCTTGATCGTCTGCTTGACCTCCGGCGCGAAGCTTGGGAACGTCCCCGCGTCGCGCGGCTTCCGGCAGAGGCAGAGGATCCGGAAGTATTCGTAGTTGCACCCGGTCTCCTTCTCCATCTTGTCCTGCCAGGCCAGCGCCTCCATGTATGCCTTCGCGTACCGGTAGATCGTCCGCGCGCCCTTGCCCAGGCGCTCCTGCGCGAACTGCTCCGCGTGTTTCGTGCGCTCGTCCAGGTCGTAGGCCAGGAACTCCCGGACCACGTTGCCCAGCTCCACGCCCTTGTAGTAGGCGTCGCTGTACTGGTGCATGTACCAGTCGATGTCCGTGTCCACGTACCAGGGCCGCCCCTGCTTCACCGGCTCCTGCCCTTCGGCGTCCTCCGGATCCGCGGCCAGCGCCCGCAGCCGTTCCCGCTCCCGCCAGGCGGCACGCGCCTGCTTTGAGAGGCTGTTGACCGACACGAGCGTCAGATCCTTGCCTGCGCTCTCGCGCTTCTCCTTCTTGATCCCCATCTTCTCTGGAGATCTTTGTGTCCTTTTCTTAATTGCTTCGTAGCTTATGCCCTCTAAGGCCGCCGCTTCGTCGAGGGTGATATATGCTGTTTGTGCTGCCATCGCTCTCCCCCTCCTATGCTGCGGTGTACTCGTTGATGTTGATGTCGAGCATCGTGCAGATCTTCAGGATGTACCGTTCCCCGCTCCGCTGGCCCGACAGGATCTTCGTGATATACTGTGGTGCGATGCCGAGGGATGCCGCCAGCTGCCGCTGCGTCATCCCGCAGTCTATTAACTTGTGTTTGATTTCTCGCCCGAGCGGGGTCAGGTTCGCGTTCTGCCATGCCATGTTCATCACTTCCTTTTCAGCATCTGCTCTGTTATAATGTAGTTGCGTGTTGTTTCCATTCCTGCACGTAGAAAGGAGGTGGAAACAATGTCGTTTTGTTACCCCGATCCGACCGGGATGCACGAGGCAAAGACGCCAATCTGGAAACTCGTGTACTCGATCGAATCGGCAAACGGTTCATCTGTCCGTGAATATGAGACTGCTCGTCCATACCACGGGCGGATGTTCCAGTACCGCATCCGCGAAGACGCTGCGGGATCTTATGGTTCCTGCCGCGCTATAAGCTGATGCGGTGTGGGGCGGCTTCGGCTGCCCCTTTTTTGCTATACCGCCACCCACTTCCTTTTTAGGATTGCTTTTGCTATAATGTAACTGCGTGTCGTTTTTCACCACACTCCTGCACGCAGAAGGAGGTGAAAGTGATGCGGTATAACTACTTTGCTTTGTCCGGAGCGCACCCTTTCTTCGTGCCAACGTGGAAACTCGTGCGCGTGGTCAAAGCGGCTAATGGTACATCCGTCTGTGAATACCAGGCGAAGAGCCCGGTGCCCGGCCGGATGTACCAGATGCGCGTCTGCGAGGATGCTTCGGGATCTTATGGATCCTACAGTATCACCCGCTGACGCCGGGCGGGGGCAGCTTCGGCTGCTCCTTCTTTTTTGCTATACCATCACCCGCTTCCCTTTCTGGACCACGTTTGATATAATCAGGTCGTATCCCGCTAACCTTCAAACGGCCCAGACCAGAAAGGAGGTGGGTTGGATGGTACAGCGGTCATCCGCTTCGTCTTGTGCGCAGTGCTCTCAGAGTCCGAACTGGCAGCTTGTGTACTCGATCGAAGCGGCTGATGGTACATCTGTCCGTGAGTATCAGGCGAAGAGCCCGGTGCCCGGCCGGATGTACCAGATGCGCGTCTGCGAGGATGCTTCGGGATCTTATGGATCCTACAGCATCACCCGCTGACGCCGGGCGGGGCAGCTCCGGCTGCTCCCTGTCTATGTCAGGCAGTGTCCTGCCGGTGACATCTTATCAAATGTCTTTTGACAGCCTCCGGAACTTCGGCTTCCCAAGCCGCTTCAGCGATGCCCGGTTCACGATTTCCAGCTGCCCCGTCATGTCCTTCGTGACCAGCCAGTCTTCCGGATCGTACCCGTGCGAGCGCATCAGTGTCTTCTGCTTCAGCGTCGGCCTCTTCCCGTTCTTCATCTCCTTCCCTTCTTTCCTGTTCTGTTTACTGTTCCGGGCCTTCAGATCGGCACCAGTTCGGACGAACGTCCGTTTTGCGATTGAGAAAATCTCATTGATGTGGTATTATTTAGAATGATTAATAACCCTTCCGAAAATATAATATCTCCTATAACGGAGAATGTCAACTGTAATTTTCTTTTACAGGAGATTTTATTTCTATATCGGAGAATGGAGGTCTTAATGAATTTGAATATGTCATTAATAGGGCAAAGAATAAAAAGCCGGAGAAAGGATCTAAAGTTGACACAAAACGATATTAAAGAATTAACTGGGATTTCTTCTGGAAATATGAGTGAGATAGAAAATGGAAATAGACTCCCGGCTGCTAACACCCTCGTGCAACTTGCAAATACTTTACAGTGTTCTATCGACTGGTTATTAACGGGAAAATCTCCCAAATCGGAGAAGGCTGTAATCTCCGATTTGGGAGAAATGGAAACAGTTCTTATTGCCTCTTTCCGTTTACTGAATAAAGATGATAAGGAAGAAACTTTAGAGATTGTCCAAATGAAATTGCGCAAAAATTTGAGGGGGGGTGCCGGATCATTCAATATCCTCAACGAACCTGATCCAAACTTTCAAGTTATCTTTTCGAACAAAGTACCCGGCACGGATGAAGATAATAATGGGAGCAATGGCATAATTTCTGCGTAATTTTGGGTTATTTTGGATTATTTATAATCCGCTTTTTTGTCCCTTTGGTCGGCAGCTTGTTTTTGTGCCCAAAAATCCGAGAAAATCCCATAAATACGCCAAAGGGACATCCTTCGGGAAATATTTCAGTTTTGTCCCTTTGGTCTGTGACGCCCGTAGCCATGTCACGATGTGGATCCGGGGCCATGTCGCCGTCGTTACGCTCCGCCGTTGTCATCGTGTAACGCCCATTTTATCAAGGTTTGACGCGTTCGCGTCTCGGAATTGTGACGCCGTGACGCGCAAAAGTAACGCGCAGGCGCTTGTCAGATCACCAGATCGGTGTTAGAATTGTAGACGGTAGTTAACACCATCTCTTTCTATGTAGATAATGGTGAAAAAACCGCGAGAAGCTGCTTATTCCCGCGGTTTTTTCATTCTTCCTCACGCCATTCACCGAATCGACGCGAAAAAAAGCGATATTCTCATTATATTTGTCAACGAACACGGATGCGAGCGCTCAAAAAATCGGTTTTTCCCTTGATTTATCGGCTTTTCCCGCCATTTCCCGCGTCGTCGTTCGTCGTCTCGACGTGGAGCTGTTTTTGACATTTATTTTGAGTGGGTACACAAAAACAGTCAGAAACCGCAGTCGAAATCCGGACAAAAGCCCTTTTCTTTTGTGGAAAAAGAGACTATAATGAGAAAAACAGCAAGAAAACAAGGAAGGAAAACGATGGACAGTAAGTATATAAAATTCAAAAAGACAGCGCTGGACGACGACGCCATGATCTATCAGCGCTCCAAAGACACGATCACAAAAGAAGAGATCAAAGAGCTTCCGTTCCGGCAGCGCCTGGGCTATTACAAGGACTATTATCTGAAGATGACACTTGTGGTCATCGCTGCGGTCGTACTCGTCGTCTGTATTTTAAACACAACCATCTTCAACCGCTCCGAGTGCCGCCTCTCCCTCTGTTTCCTGAACGGTACCCTTCCCGCGCAAAGCGAAGAGATGGACAGCTTTTTTGAGGAACAGATCGGTCTGGAGCGCAAAAACGACTTCATGCGCTCCGACAGCTATCTGCTCGACAATTACCAGATGGATATGGCCTACCGGACAAGGCTCCTGGCCGGCGCGATCGACCTGATCGTCTGTCCCCGCGACGTCTTCCTGGAGCAGTCCGGGCAGGGGCTTTTCTGCGATCTGCGAGAGCTCCTTCCGGAAGATATGTACACTCAGCTTTCCGATCTGCTGGTCGAAAACAAAGTGGCAGAGACCGACGATATGGGGGAAGTCATCTCCTATTCGGATCCTGTCCCGATGGGCATCGATCTGTCCGGCAGCGAATTCTACAAGAACTACGGCGGAATGACCGAGCAGCCGATTCTCTGCTGTGCATGGCATCCGGAAAACAGCGCGAACACGCTCAAGGCGATCGCCTATTTCACCGGGATTGACCTTTCCCTCGCTGAAACCGAACAGGCTGCGGTGGCTGCTGTCGAATAAAATTCCGGAAGGATCGGCCGACCCAGGCACTACTTCATCAGCTTCTGGATCGTACCGCAGAGTTCGTCTACGACCTCGTGGTTGCCGGCCTGTATGTCCCGGACAACACAGGTCTTGATGTGGTTCGACAGCAGCGCCTTGTTGAAGCTGTTCAGCGCAGACTGCACTGCCATTACCTGTGTCAGAATGTCCACACAGTAACGCTCCTCCTCCACCATTCCCTGAATGCCCCGGATCTGGCCTTCGATGCGTTTCAGGCGATTCATCAGATTCCGGTATTCCTCACCCTCCCGGTGCTTCAGCCTGCACCCGCATTCCAAAGACTCATTCTCCGATACCGCTTCTTCTATCTGTCTCTTTTCTGCCGTCATATCCCCGGCCGGCTGTTTCTGTCCCCGGCATCCGGGACACCCGGCGTGATTTTCTGTGCTTCCGGTATCTTCCGTCTGCGGAAAACCGCTGATTCTCTCCATAATTTCCTCCTGCGCAAAGGGACTCTGCCCGCGTTTACTGACAGTTTCACACTAGCACAAAGCGGTTTCGGTGTCAACACATGTCGCCGTCTGCCTCGTGTCCGGCAGTGGAAACCCATCGTGTTTTTTCTGTTTACATTCCGGCGCTTTTCGTCTATACTCGTGTATAGCTCATGATAAAGTGCAAACCTAATTTGTAAGGAGGGAATCCTCAGCATGAAATACATTGATCTTCACGTTCACTCCAATCAATCAGACGGCACGCTCGCGCCGCGGGATGTCGTCCGTCTGGCTTCCGAGTGCGGCCTGTCCGCGTTTGCCCTGACTGATCACGACAATACCGCCGGGATCGCGGAAGCGCTCGCGGCGTCTTCCGAATATGGGGTAGAGGTCATTCCGGGCGTAGAGTTTTCGACAGAATACCTCGGCATGGATGTCCACATTGTCGGTCTGGAATTCGAGCTGGAAAACCTGGAATTTCAAAAGAAAGTCGCGGAATACCGCGACGAACGTCTCTTCCGCAACCGCAAAATGATCGACCGCATGGCCGCCGACGGCATCGACATCACCTGGGAGAAAATGGAGCAGTCCTTCGGCCCGATCGCATGGACGCGGGCGCATTTCGGACGCTATCTGCTCGATCACGGCTATGTGAAAGACATCAGCGAAGCGTTCAGCACCTATATCGGCGAGGACTGCAAATACTTCGTTCCGCGCGAGAAGAGCACCCCCTGCGACGCGGTCCGGTTGATCCGCGCGTACGGCGGCATTCCGATCCTAGCGCATCCGTTCCAGTACCGGCTGACGCGGACGCAGCTTGAGGAATTGATCTGCAAAACAAAAGATGCCGGCCTCATCGGAATGGAAGTCTACTACTCTACGTACAGCGAAGAGCAAAGTGCGGATCTTCTCACGCTTGCCCGGAAATATGATCTGGCTCCTTCGGGCGGATCAGACTTCCACGGTTCCAACAAGCCATCCATCTCTCTCGGTACAGGGATAGATGGCAACCTGAGGATTCCCAGCTCCGTTCTGGATGAACTGCGCGCGAAGCGCCGGGAGGCGGCTGACCATGCAATCAGATAAAAAAATACTGTTCACAGATCTGGACGGAACTCTCCTGAATGATGAAAAACTGATCTCTCCCGGCAATCAGGCCGCCATCGATGAGCTGCTCGCCAAAGGACATGCCATCGTGATCTCTACAGGCCGCTCTCTGCCGAGCGCGCTCATGCTGGCCGAACGTCTCGGATTTTCCGGGGAAGGCTGCTATGTCATCGCCTGGAACGGCGGACAGATCTATGACCTGTATCACCAGAAAACCATCTACAGCAGAACGCTGCCGCGCGCACTGGCACGGCCTTTATTTGATGCGGCTGCCGCGCGGGGGATCCATATCCAGACCTACGACCGCACACATGTGCTCTCCGAACATGACAACCAGATGCTCCGCGACTATGAGCGCTTCACAGGTCACTGCTTCCGTGTCGTCCCAGATATCGGGCGCGCACTGACCACAGACCCTTACAAAATCCTCGCGATTCACTATGATTCCCATGAATATCTGGAAACCTTTCGCAGAGATGTATTGTCGGCTTATCCGGATACTGTCTCCAGCTTCTTTTCCAGCGACACTTATCTGGAGATCGTGCCGAAGGGCGTCTCCAAGGGATCCGCGATCCGGTGGATGTGTGAATACATGGACATCCCTCTTGAGAATTCCGTGGCCGCCGGGGACGCCCAGAATGACATCTCCATGCTGGAGGCCGCACACATCGGCGCCGTCATGCGCAACGCCTTTCCCGGCGTCGCGGAGCACGGCGATTATGTCACAAAGGCCGACAACAACCATGACGGTCTCGCCGAGATCATACGCCGATTTATACTCTGAAAACAATGCTCCCTCTCCGGAGACAGGCTGTCGATCGACTCCCGCCCTCCGAAGAGGGAGCATATGATTTTACTGTTTCTTTAATGATTCTTCACTGTTTCCGCAGCAAGGTCTTTTTCTGTCAGGAATTCTTTCTCCTGCGGATAAACACGCTCAGCAGAAGCAGGAACAGCAGACAGGACGCACCGGCAAGGATCGCCGTCATCATGATCGGTGTCTCATCGCCCGTCGCTACCGCTTCCGCAGGAGTCAGCACCCGGAAATTCACGGATCTGGTATCAGTCGTTCCGTCCGACACCCAGTTGGTTCCGTCAAAGACATCCTTGGTGTAATTTACCTTCAGCACATAATCGCCGCGTGCCTTGATCGACATGGATGTCGTATACGGCGACGCCTGCCAGGAACCCGTCACATTACCGATCTGATAACCGGTCGGACGATAGCGGTAATCGCCCGGATTCGGATTGCTGTTATCCATTCCGGCGCCTGCTGCCGTAAACTTGATCGTGCTGTCCGTGATGTACTCTCCGCCCGCTACGAGATCCAGAACCTGATTGCTCTCCGGAGACGGGCCGTCCTTGTACGCGGCAGTGACCGTCACGTCGCTCGCCGGCATCTTGAACGTCGTCTTCCATCTGGAAGCATCCGCAAACGTTACCTTCCCGCTGACCGCCTGCCACTGGTCGAACACTCTGCCGCTTGCCGGATAGTTGGAATAAATGGAAACCTCCTGTCCCATATAATAAGTGCTGCTGTCGGCCTTGCCGTTCTGTACCGTCACCCGGTATTCTTTCATGCGATAATGCGCGGACACCTCTACCTTGGCGAACGGCATCGTGAAGCTTGTCGCCTCCTTCGAAGAATTCTTCAGAGACATATTTCCACTGTCCACCTTCCAGTAGTCAAATTCCATTCCCTCCGGAGCCTCATCCGCGGTAATCTTCACCTTCGTGCCCCCGGCAGCTTTCTCGTAATCCGCCGTACCGTCATTCACCCTGATCTTATATGTGACCGGAATATATTCCGCAGTCACCGTCACATTGGAAGCCGGAACCGTAAAGTTCGTCGCCGTCTCTCCCACTGCTGAGAACAGGGAATCTGCGACACCTTCGCCTGTCTCTGTCTTCGCAGACCATTTCGAGAACTTCATCCCGGTATCCGGAGCGTTCGCCTGCAGCTGAACCACGGTTCCAGCCGCGAAGGAGCCTGTCGCCGCACCCGTCGCAGTGACGACGCCGCCTGTCACCGTCACATTAAATACCTGCGGTTCCGTCTGAACCGGCGCATAGTTAGCTGTGAGCGTCACGGCCGCGGCCGGCATCGTGAAGGTCGTTGTCTTTGCGTAAGCATCTGCCAGAGCTGCATTGCCTGATGTCACTGCCCAGCTGCTGAACTGAAGATTCTCCGCAGCCCTGTCGGCAGCAGTAACAGTGACCGTCGCTCCCTCCTGAAAACTGCTTTCCGCAAGCGCTGCGCCCTGTACATCCACCGTTCCGTAAGTTACTGTGACCGGATATGCCGCCGGCGTCGGATCAGGCGCTGCAGGTGTCGGCTCGGATACTGGCGCTACAGGCTCAGATTCAGGCACTGTAGGCGTCGGATCGGGTGTCGGGTCTGCAACCGGAGACGGTTCAACCGGAATCAGTTCGTACGTGGCAGTAATCGTCACATCCGTGTCCGGCATCTCAAAAGACGCAGCCAGAGGATTGTCAGGGTTCACAGTGAAAGCGACGTCGATCGCAATCTCTGCCCCTGTCTCGTCTGTCGTGCCTGCCGCCCAGCCTGTGAAGAGAGATCCTTCTCTGTCCTCAGCTGTAAGCGTGACCACCGTCCCGGCTTCCACAGCGCACGGAAGAGTCAGCTCTGCCCCGTTCGCTTCCGCCTTTCCACCGTTCACGGCCACTAAATTTCCTGTCTCAACCGGATTTGCTTCCGGATCAGAATTGTACTCATCGTTCGTCGTAACCGGAAACTCCTCGTTGTCTCCGGCACTGTCAAATATGCTGTCGGAAGGAGCAGACACCTCCGTGCCAGACCCGTCAGGCATCATGGTATCATATTCCGGAGCGGTTCCCCCGCCCAGATCAATCTCCAGATCCGCATTCGGATCCGTGTTTTCTCCCCCTACAACTACCACATCCGGCTCACCTGTGCCTTCCGGAGCAGGATCCGCGCTGCCTTCCAAGTTCGGGTCGGTCACACCCTCCGCGTTCGGATCGACTACACCCTCCGCGTTCGGGTCAGTCACGTTCTCCGCGTTCGGATCGACTACACCCTCCGCGTTCGGATCAGCCACATTCTCCGCGTTCGGATCCGTCACGCCTTCTGCGTTCGGATTGACTTCGCCCTCTGCGTTCGGGTCAGCCACGCCCTCTGCGTTCGGATCGACTACGCCCTCCGCGTTCGGGTCAGCCATACCCTCCGCATTCGGATCAGCCACACCCTCCGCGTTCGGGTCAGCCTGCGTCTCGGTCTGTATCGGACGATAATTCGCCGTGATGGAGACCTTCTTCTCAGGCAAAGTCACAGTTGTCTCACTGCTCAGCTCATCCTCGAGGATAACGTCCTCAGGCTCTACGGTCCATTTCTCGAATTCCATGCCCTCATCCGGCTCCTCCGCCCTGATCTTCACGATGGTGAAAGCCGGATAATACGCGCGGTCTGTCTTCGGCGCACCCTCTTCCAGATTTTCAATCTCATCGGATGTCGGGACATAATGTCCTCCGATCGGTCCTGTCGTCTCATCGGCCGCAACGGATGTACCGCCCGTCACGTCCAGCTCATACCCGGCCAGCGTGAGCTGAATGGAACCATCCTCCGCTGCCGCCGCGGTATACACCTTGTCTTTGTCGTCGTTTGTCCAGACTGCCGGCATTTCCTCACCCAGCGCGACAGGCTCGCCCTCCAGCGCAAGCGGCGTGACAATACCCGCCAGCTCATCTCCCGGAAACAGAACCGGCGCCGGATCCATCACGCTCACATCATAAGTCTGCGCAAGCGCCTGCATCGCGGGGAGACAGACCATCAGCCCCGCCATCAGTAATCCGAGAAGCCTTTTCTTCACATTCTTCATATTTACTCCTCCCTCTCTTTCTATCATGTCTCCACATGTCTATAGAAATAAATTTTGTTTTTTGTACTGTGATTATAACACGCACACAATTAAAAACAATGAATGGTTTCCGTGTAGTTTTCTTAAGAAATTCCTAAGAACGAAAAAACAGGGATATCTCCGAAAAAATACTTCCGCCGCATTCTCCCGGAAATTCCCTGTTTTTCATCTCGTCACGCCGTTTCCGCCTTCCGCGCCCACCTATGTCCTTCCGGACAGACAGTCATCGAATCGCGGTTACCTCGTAGTCCTGATCCTCGACTGCCTTCCTCAGCGCGCTGTCCTCGATCGCCGCGCCCAGCTTCACGACCGCCGTGCCGTTCTCATGACTCACCAGAGCCTCCGTCACCTCCGGCAGCGCCTCAAGCGCCTTCTTCACACGCGCCTCACAGTGGCCGCACATCATTCCCTTAATCTCCATTGTCTTTTCCATCTCTTTTGACTCCTTTCGCTTTCTCTTTTTTATCTTTCTGTCCCGCGACGTGTCGTACATCCGGAACAGGTTCAAACGCAGCGCGTTTGTCACCACGCAAAAACTCGACAGGCTCATGGCCGCCGCGCCGAACATCGGATTCAGCTTCCAGCCAAACAAAGGATACCACACGCCGGCGGCCAGCGGAATCCCGATCACATTGTAGAAAAACGCCCAGAACAGATTCTCGTGGATATTGCGCAGAGTCGCCCGGCTCAGGCGAATCGCGGCCGCGACATCCGACAGCCTGCTTTTCATCAGTACCACGTCAGCCGCATCGATCGCGACGTCCGTTCCGGCTCCGATCGCGATGCCGATGTCCGCCCTTGTAAGCGCCGGCGCGTCGTTGATCCCGTCGCCGACCATCGCCGTCTTCCCCCGCCTCTGCAGGCTGCGTACCACGCTCTCCTTACCGTCCGGGAGCACCCCGGCAATCACTTCATCCACGCCTGAGACCGCCCCGATCGCCTTCGCGGTCCGCTCGTTATCTCCCGTCAGCATGACGACGCGGATCCCCATATTCTGAAGTTCCCGCACAGCCTTCGGGCTATCCTCCCTGACTACATCGGCGACCGCGATGATGCCCAGAAGCTTCCCGTCTTCGCTGAAGAACAGCGGTGTCTTGCCCTCAGAAGCCAGCGCGGCTGCCTTTTCTTCCATTTCTTCCGGGATCTCCGCCATGGTGCGGATAAACGCGAGATTGCCGCCCGCGAGGCTGTGTCCTTCGCAGGTCGCGCTCAGGCCGTTGCCCGGAAGCGCCTGAAAATCATCCGTCTCTCGCGGCGAAAGTCCGCGCTCCTGCGCCAGGGAGAGTACTGCTTTCGCCAGCGGATGCTCGCTCCTGCGCTCCAGCGCAAACGCGGCGTCAAGCAGATGTTCATCCGTGCGCGCATCCTCCGCCGGGCAAACGTCTGTGACGCGCGGTTCCCCACTCGTGATCGTCCCGGTCTTGTCGAGAGCGACGATCTCCACCTTGCCGGTCTCCTCCAGCGACACCGCCGTCTTGAACAGGATCCCGTGCTTCGCCCCCATACCGTTGCCAACCATGATCGCGACCGGAGTGGCAAGCCCGAGCGCGCACGGACAGCTGATCACCAGCACCGAAATGCCTCGCGCCAAAGCGAAACCGACGCCCTGTCCCGCAAGAAGCCAGAGTGCGATCGTCGCGAGCGCGATCGCGATCACCGCCGGCACGAACACGCCCGACACACGATCCGCGATCTTAGCGATCGGCGCTTTCGTCGCCGCCGCGTCGCTGACCATCTGAATGATCTGCGCCAGCGTTGTATCCTCGCCGACCCGCGTCGCCTCACAGATCAGAAAACCCGACTGATTCACAGTCGCTGCCGAAACGCTGTCCCCTTCCGTCTTGTCAACCGGAATGCTCTCGCCGGTCAGCGCAGACTCATTGACCGCGCTGTTCCCCTCGACAACGACTCCGTCCACCGGAATATTCTCGCCCGGTCGAACCACGAAACGATCCCCGATGCGTACCTGCTCGATACCTACCTCTGTCTCGGCTCCGTCCCGCAGCACCGTGGCGGTCTTCGGGGCGAGTTTCATGAGCCCCCTGAGCGCGTCGGTCGTCCTGCCTTTGGAGCGCGCCTCGAGCATCTTCCCGACCGTGATCAGCGTCAGGATCATAGCCGCGGACTCAAAGTAAAATTCATGCATATAGCCCATAATGGCCGCATGGTCGCCGGATGCCTGCGCACCGGTCATCGCAAACAGCGCGTAGACGCTGTATCCGAAGGACGCCCCTGCTCCGAGCGCGACAAGCGTATCCATGTTGGGCGCACCGTGCAGGACGCCTCTGACACCGTTTATGAAAAATTTCTGGTTGATGACCATCACCGCGGCGGTGAGCAGAAGCTGCACCAGTCCCGCCGCGATATGGTTCCCGTCAAAGAAGCGAGGCAACGGCCAGCCCCACATCATATGTCCCATCGAGACATACATCAGCGGGATCAGCAGACACAGCGACGCGATCAGCCTGCGCTTCATCTTCGGCGTCTCCGTGTCGGTCAGCGCGTCGTCATAGTCCGGCACTGCTGTGGCAGACGTACCAGCCGCCTCACGCTTCCCCTTCAGCGATGCGCCGTAGCCGGCATCCTTGACAGCCCTTATGACCGACTCGGGGGACGCCGTCCCCTCCACGCCCATGGAATTCGTCAAAAGACTCACGGAACAGCCCGTGACGCCGTCCACCTTCCGGACCGCCTTTTCAACCCTGGCGCTGCAGGCCGCGCAGCTCATCCCGGTAACCAGATATTGCTCCATGCTCTCACTCCTTGCTCTCTGTCTCTCCTGTCCTGCTGCCTCCGCAGCGATGCGACCGGAAAAAAGCGATTTGATCCATATACCCCTGTGGGGTATGTTTTCCTGTATTATATACCAGCATATACAAGAATGCAAGCGGATTTTTCCGAAACCGGAATTTCTCAAATGACAAAAACTGCCGCGAAACAGTCCGTTCCCTGCAGGACGGGTCCTGTTTCCCGACAGTCTTTCGTGAATCTCTGGCAGCTGCCTTTTTACGCAACCGCGTACTTATCAAGTATTTTGCCGAAAAAGCAGTCTTCCGGTGAATATTTTACCGTCAGAGGCTTTGTCAGATCCATGCTCATAACGCCAAGAAGCGACTTGGCATCTACGATTATACGATTATAGAAAATATCTACGTCAAATTTACACTTCGCGGCCTCGTCGACAAACTCCCTGACATCATTGATGGTCTTCAGGCGGATTTTCTTGTCCAGCATATAAATCCCTCCTATCTGGTCCTGTGTTTCAGGTTATGTGCCTGATTCCAATGTGTTTAATTTTTGACATTATGGCACGAGTTTATTCATTCGTCAAGGAATCATTTCGCTTATATTTTCCCCGGGACGAAATAATTTTTTTATGTTTTGCCTAACAGGTTTTTTCATTTTGTTAAAATGAACAAAAAAAGGACTGCCAAAGCAGTCCCTTCCCACTCAGATGCCTATTTCTCCAGAGCTTCCAGAAACGCGTTCAGTCTGGCAAGCAGTACGTCCGTCTCGATCCCGTGTACCATCGCCGCCTCTTCCAGCGTCTCCATCTGAGAAGACGGGCAACCTACGCAATGCATCCCGCCTGCCATCAGAACCGGAGCAAGCCCCTGATTCACCTGAAGAATCTCTCCGATCGTCATATCCTTAGTGATCTTAACCGCCACTTCGTATCCCTCCTTCGTTCCCTTCGATATTTCTCCGAAAAGCCTGTATATACCGGCCGTCCAGAGCGGGGCGGAAACCCTACGGCATATTATAATACGATTCCACGTATTATGCAAGGCTCACTGTTCCATATATAGCCATATATAGCCGTCAATAAAAATTTCCACAGAAATACATCTCAAAATTTATATTTCTGCTTGTGTATTTCGCGGATTTGTATTAGAATAAGGCAGAGATTCCATGAGGGATCTGTAATTCGTATTCTAAAAGGAGGATTCGGCTATGGCATATGTAATTTCTGACGAATGCGTGGCTTGCGGCACATGCGCAGGCGAGTGCCCGGCAGACGCTATCTCTGAGGGCGATGGAAAGTACGTAATCGACGCTGATGTCTGTCTTGAATGCGGCACATGCGAAGCTGCATGCCCGACAGGCGCTATCTCCGCAGAATAAGCGTTGCTCTCACGGCCCGCGCCGTTGACGCTTCGGCCGGATTTGAATCGCAACAGATCATCTGCTTACATAGCGACAGCACACAACGCGTCGGATTGATCATACGGCGCCGGAGGACTGCCCGGATCGGTTTATTCCTTATTGAGTGAGCCGGTTCGCCGCAGTCCTTATTTTTAGCCGAAAGCCAATATATCCGCAGGGATATGTCTGCTCTGGTCCCTTCAACGCCGGAACAGCCTTCTCAGCGCGCGTGCAAGCGCCCCGCTTCGTTTCCCTTCCGCCTCCAGCGCCGCGGCCGCTTCCCTCCGGGCGATCTGCCCATACTGCAGGCCAAACTCCTCCAGCTCTTCCCGCACCCGCGCCGCGATCGTCTCCTCCAGCTTCTCATTCTGCTCTGAAACGACCTCCTCTATCAGACGGCGCAGGAGCTGCTCGAATCGACGCATTGGCTCCGGCTCGTCCACCGGAACGATCTCCGCGCGCAGTATTTCCCTGGCGTCGTCTGTTCGGGCCGCGTACGCGCCCGATCCTGCCGTTTCGCCGGTCTGTTCCGCGTACCCGCTGTCCGGATTCCGGCCTCCTGCCCGCTTTGCACATCCGTCCTCCCCAGCCAGTCCACGGATCTGCTCCGCGAATCCGGCGTCCGTCGGCGGCAGGCCGGACGTCAGACAGCCCCGTTCATCCAGCAGAAGACGAATCGCCTTGAGCTGCAGACCCTTTTCCTTCAGCTCTCTGACCCGCCGAAACGTATCAATATTCTCCTCGCTGTAGACCCTGTGTCCCTGCGCGCTGCGGCGGATCTCTACCGAAAGCTCCTCCTCCCAGTAACGCAAAACGTGCGACTCAACACCTATGAGCCGCACTGCTTCCGAGACCGAATACTCCTTCTCTGCCATACGATTCTCCTCTTATCTGCTGCCCCTGTCCCGAAGGCATGTCCGCCTCCGGATATCGTTCACGCGCAAGACATATGTGCCTATGCTCCCTTACTAAATATATGACGAGACACAGCAAAAAAGAACCGTTTATTTTTCCAAATTCGCAAATTTTGTAAAACGCGGCAGCCAGGCGAGCTCAATCGTACCGGTCGGACCGTTTCTCTGCTTGGCAATGTTAACCTCCGCGATATCTTTCTTTTCCGTATCATGATTGTAATAATCATCACGGTACAGGAACATCACAACATCCGCGTCCTGCTCGATCGCTCCGGATTCCCTCAGATCCGAGAGCATGGGGCGGTGATCCGGCCGCTGCTCCACCGCGCGCGAAAGCTGCGACAACGCAACCACCGGGATCTGCAGCTCACGCGCAATCTTCTTCAGGGAACGGGAAATATCCGAGATCTCCTGCTGCCTCGACTCCGAATTCCGGCCTCCCTGCATGAGCTGAAGATAATCGATGATGATAATGTCAAGATCATGCTCCAGCTTGTATCTCCTGCACTTGCTGCGCAACTCTCCAACCGAAATACCGGGCGTATCGTCGATGATCAGATTTGAGTGTCCGATCACAGACGCGGCCTCGATCAGGCTTGACCAGTCGCTGTCACTCAGGCTTCCGTTTCGCAGAACCTGTGAATCCACACGGGACTCCAGCGAGAACAGACGGTTGACCAACTGTTCCTTCGACATCTCAAGGCTGAAAATTGCCACTGTCAGTCCTTTTCGAAGCGCCATGTATTCCGCAATATTCAGGGCAAACGCCGTCTTCCCCATGGACGGGCGAGCCGCGATCAGGATCAGATCCGACGGCTGAAACCCGGATGTTTTGTGATCCAGATCAATGAAGCCGGTCGCAAGTCCGGTCACATTTCCCTTCGCCCGGCTTGCCGCCTCGATCTTGTCCAGAGCCCCTAACACGACTTCCCGGATCGGCGTGAATTCGTCGCCGGAATTTCTCTGCAGAACCCGGAAGATCTTCTCCTCTGTAGTCTCCATGATATTCTCTACAGTATCCTTGCCCTCGTAGCAGACCGACGCGATTTCCTCGTTTGTCCGGATCAGCCTGCGCAGCAGCGACTTATCGGCCACGATCTGCGCATAAGATTTTATGTTAGCGGATGTCGGCGTTGATGCGATCAGATCCCCCACAAATTCCATGCTGCTGACCTCCGGAGGAACATCCTTTGCCTTCAGGCGGCTCTGAAGCGTAACGGGATCGATCGGCATATCCTCGCGATAGAGCTCGGACATCGCCTCAAAAAGAATTCCATATTGTTTTTGATAAAAATCATCCGGGGTCAGCATCTCTGTCGCGATCGTGGCCGCATCTCGGTCCAGAAGCATAGCTCCGATCACAGACTGCTCTGCTTGCATGTCGTATGGCATAACCCGCCTGAGCGTCGATTCGTCCACAATATCTCTCCTCTCGGTCATCCCACTGCGTTCACAGCTATGTCACTCCAGCGTTACTCCATCCTTTTTTTACAATGCGGCGACATTCACCCGGATCTCCGTCGTCACCTTCGGGTGCAGCTTGATGGAGACTTCCGTCACGCCAAGCGTCTTGATCGGGCTGTCCAGGAGAATCTTCTTCTTGTCCACCTCCCGGCCGAGCTGCCTTTTGATCTCCTCCGCAATCTCCTTTGAGGACACGGAGCCGAATACGCGGCCGCCGTCCCCGGCCTTCACCGCGACCCTGATCTCTTTGTCTTTCAGCTCCCTTCCCAGGATCTCAGCCGCCTCCTGCAGCTCCTTCGCGACTTTCTCCGCGTTCGCCTTCTGCAGTTTCAGATCGTTCATATTCCCGCTCGTGGCCTCCTTGCCCATGCCCTTTTTGAGCAGCATGTTGCGGGCATAGCCCTCGCTGACCTCCACAACGTCGCCCTTCTTCCCGAGAGCTTTCACATCCTGCAGTAAAATAACCTTCATAACTAAATCGCCCCTTCTTTCGTCATCTGTGTCAGTACTTCTTTTAACTTCACGCGCGCTTCATCGATGCTCACATTGTCAAGCTGCGCTCCGGCGATATTGATGTGCCCGCCTCCGCCCAACCGCTCCATGATGATCTGCACGTTCACCTCGTCGATCGCACGCGCACTGATATAGATCTTCTGATTAAACTCCGTCAGCACAAAGGAGGCTTTGACCCCGATGATATTCAGCAGTTCGTTCGCAGCCTGCGCCCCGATCACCGTCGGACTCTCGAGTCCTTCGCTCGGACAGACGCTGATCGCGTAACAGTCCATGAACGCTTCCGCGTGGCGCACCGCCTCCGCGCGCGCCTTGTAGGTATCCATATCGTTTCGGAAATATTTGCGCACACGCGTCATGTCGGCGCCCTTTCTGCGCAGAAACGCGGCGGCCTCAAAGGTGCGCATCCCGGTCTTCGCCACGAAATTATTCGTGTCGACGATGATCCCCGCGCAAATACTGTCCGCCTCGACCGGCTTCAGCCGGATCTCCTCATCATAATACTGAAGGATCTCCGCGATCATCTCACAGGCCGACGACGCGGACGGCTCGATATAAGACAGGGAAGCGTTTTCAATCTTCTCCGTCCCCTGTCTGTGATGATCCAGCACGATGATCGTCTTCGTCAGATACAGCAGTTCCTCACACTCCACCATCGCCGGACGGTTCGTGTCGACAACGACGACCGCTGTGTTCTGGTTGGTCATCTCGATGGCCTGCTCATGGGTCAGGAACAGCTTTTCCTCATGTCCCTCTCCCTGAAGCGCCGTCACCCAGGCCCGGATCGAGCTGTTGATGTCCCCGAGGACGATATGCGCCGGTTTCCCGGTCTCCTGTGCGGCTCTGCACACGCCCACGCCCGCGCCGAGCGAATCAATGTCTGTGATCTTGTGACCCATCACGATCACACGGTCTTTCGTGTTGATCAGCTCACGCAGAGCCTGCGCCTTTACCCGGGCGCGCACGCGCGTATTCCGCTCGGCGCGCTGCGTCTTGCCGCCGAAGAACGTCAGATTCTCATGATCCTTGACCACAACCTGATCCCCGCCGCGGGCAAGCGCCATCTCCATTGCGCCGCGCGCCGCCTCATAATTCTGCGCGTAATCCGGAGTGTTCAGGCCGATACCGATGCTGATCGTCATGCTGATCGCGTTCCCGATATTTACCGTCTTCACATCCTCCAGGATGGAGAAACGGTCTTCCTCCATCCCCGTAAGCCCCTTCTGGTTCATCACAAGAAGATATTTGTCCTTCTCAAGCTTCTTGATCAGTCCTCCCATCGCGGAGACATACCTTGTGATCCGGCGGTCGATCAGAGCCTCCAGCATCGAACGGCGGACGTCCTCAACGCTGTCCACCACCTCGTCATAATTATCCATGTAGAGCAGGCCGACAATCGGCTTCTGCTCGAAATTCTCCTTCTTGAGCGCGTTGATCTCCGTGATGTCAAAAAAGTAGATCTCCACCACGCTGATTTCGCCCTCCGCCGCATCCACACCCGGAAGCTCGCGAAGCATCTCATCCAGAGAAATCCGCCGCATACAGACATTGTAGATCCTGCCCCCGTGCGTGATTTCCGCGTTTCCCCCGTCCTCCCGGGGAGAAAGGACAGACATGTCAAGCTCAGGAAAGAAGGCGGTGATGTTCCTGTGCCCGCCTTCCTTCTTCCCGACAAGCTCCGCCAGCCTGTCGTTCATCCAGAGCACTCTTCCGTCCGTCTGAACGAGCCCGTGAGGGATCACGAACTGCTTCAGCATTTCATGCTCCACGCCGTGATACCGGTTCGCGAAATCCACAAGCTCGGACAATACGCGCGGCCGGTAATACAGATCCAGAAGCAGTACCGTCAGCAGTACCACTCCCGTAAAACCGCCGACAATAAAACCTGCTGTTGTATTCACATAAAGCACAGCAGCCGTCAGACCCAGCAGCAGGAGCGGCAGAAGTACACACCAGTACCAGTGCCGCATCAGCTTGCCACTGTATTTCAGATGTACTTTATTTTTGACCTTGTCCTCTTTCATTGCTGTCTCCGTATCATGTGAGCACGCATCAGATCACACTGACAAATTTCCGTCAAGACAGAGTATAGCATATTCTTCCGGTTTGTGAAAGACTTTTCTTTTCCGTCCGCCTCCTGCGCCCGTCAGAGAGTCAGCGTCGTTTCACGGCGCGCAGAAATACCAGCGCGCACACCGACGCGGCCATCACTGCCGCCCAGTACAGGAAATTCGTATCATCTCCGGTCTTCGGAGCGCCGCCCGGCTTCACCTCCGGCTCTCTCGCGTCCTTCATCACGACAGTCTGTATCTTTCCGGTATTTTTCACCTTGAATTTTACCTCCTCCGCGACCAGATAGCCCTCCGGCGCGGTCTCCTCGCGCAGCGTGTACGTTTTTCCCGCCTCCAGCTTCCGTATCATATGAGGCTTCGTCCCCGAGACCCAGCTGTCGACAACGTTCCCATTTTCATCCTTCACCTGAAGCCGGGCTCCGGGCAGCTCCGCTCCCGATGTGATATCCGTCTTGGAGACCTTCACTCTGGTCGGCCGGTTATGAAATGTAAAGTCATATACCGCCTGCGGCGTACTCTCCCCGGCGTATGAAAAGGTAAATTTTTTTACTTTGTCCGTCGTCACGTACCCGGCAGGAGCTTTCACTTCCCTGACATAGTATTGGCCGCCAATCGGAAGATCCGCGGAAAAGGTAAGGCGTCCGTCCTTTCCTGTCGTCTTCTGCTCAATCACATCGTCCTCTTTTATAAGCACCTTTCCGCTTGCCCCGACAATGTCCTTCCCGGCGCAGAGCGCAAAGACGCCTCCTGCCAACGCCTGATCCGTTCCTTTCTCTTTTTTCAGCACACTCACCGTGACCTTCTGGCGGCTGTTCTGCCATTCTTCGTCGTAGAGCACCACCGGGGTATCCTGATCCCTGTAGGTCAGGTCGATCTCCCTCGGCTCTCCGTCCAGCACAAAGCCCTCCGCCGTCTTTTTCTCGACCACATAATATCTTCCGAGCGGAAGCCCGTCCGCTCTCGCGTATCCGAGCACGTCTGTCGTAATGGTCTCTACCAGTTCATCCTTCTTGTAATAGTCTCCGCTGACACCGTCAGCAGCCTTAATGTCCTCCGCCGCGTGAACCTCAAAGACAACTTCTTTCAGGGAACCGGAAACATAACCGAAAACTGCCTCCAAGGTTCCTGAAACCATCTCTCCCCAGGTGACAGAATCCGCAAATTCACCGGTCTTGCTGATTATAATGCGGCCAACCGGCACGGCGTCCTCCATTCTGACTTCCTGAATCTCCCCTGAGCCTGACACGGTAAACTTCACTTCCTCCGCGCGGAGATACCCGTACGGCGCAAGCTCCTCACGAAGCCTGTAGGTCTCCCCGATAGAAAGCCCTGTGATGAAATGGGGCTTTCCCCTCTCGGAAACCCAGGAATCAATCACCTTCCCGTCTTTGTCCAGCACGCTCAGAGCTGCCCCGTCAAGCTCTGCTCCCGTCGTTATATCCGCTTTTGTCACCTTCACTGTCGTCGGTTCATTCTCAAAAACCGCCTCGAGCGGAACAGTCTTTGTCTCCTGTCCTTCATAGGAAAACGTGAGATCAACCGTCTTATCCGTCGGCAAAAATCCTTTCGGCGGCTGAAGCTCCCTGACATAATATGCTCCGGGCGGGAGGCCAAGGTCAAACACCGCTTTCCCGTCCTCTCCCGTCACCGCCGTCGCAAGCAGTGTGTCAGCCTCAACAATCGTCTCTTTATCCCGTATCATGTCCTCCTTCGCGTAGAGTCCAAACTCTGCCCCGGAAAGGACGGCTCCGTTTGTCGCATTCTTCTTGACAGCGGTAACCATCGCTTTCTGAAGTTCGTTCACGAATTCCACACGCTCCGTGATGACCGGCGTATCCTGATCCACATATACAAATTCCGCGTATTGCTCTTCGCTGTTGAGCACATAGCCATCCGGAGCGGTTTTCTCAACAATCCGGTATTTCCCCAAGGGCAGGTCATCCAAAATGCCCTCTCCGTCTTCCTCTGTCGTCACCGTGCCGACCAGTGTCCCCTCGGCATACTCCAGGATCCGTTCGCCGTTTTCGTCTTTCTGCCCGTCCGCCGTATAGATATCCTCAGCGGCATACACCTCGTAGACCGCACCCGAAAGCAGCTGTTCCTCATAGAGGAATTCCCTGTCAAATTTCCGAAGCACCTGCCCTTTTTTGACAACCCGGAGCTGTCCTTTTACCGGATGGTTCATCGCGACAGCCTCGATCAGGACGTCACCCGTGTCTTCATCCACCCGGTATGCCACATTGTCATCCACCGTCACTTCCAGGGCGTTTTTCCCGGCCGTATATCCATCCGGAGCAGAGACTTCCTCAATCCGATAGTGTCCGCGCGGCAAGTTCTGCGGCAGGGTCAGGCTTCCCTCTTCATCGGTAAAATAGGACGTATGCTTTACTTTTTTGGGATAATAAGTCACCTGCTCCACATATTTTCCGGTATCTGTGTTAAATACCTTAAACTCCGTATTCTCTTTTAAAACATTTTTCTGCGTCTCATCATCTCTTTTGATAATTTTCAGCTTTGCCTCAAACTCCTTGTCCTGCAAAACCCTCCAGACCTGCGGCTTTTCCGGACTGTTTTCCACGATCCTCACTTCAAAATCGGCTACCGGAGCGAAACCTGCCGGAACAGTCGTCTCACGCACGATGTATGTGCCGAAAGGCAGCGGGGCCGAAACCGCGTAACCGGTTTCATCCGTAAAGATCTCCGTCTCACCGTTCCTCCCCAGCGCAACCGGAACAGCTGAAGTGAAATCCCAGGAACCGTCTTCCCTTTTTCCAAGCCTGCTTTCCAGATAAGCCGAGAAACCAGCGCCCTTCAAAAGATCCGTATCCGTCTTCCCGTTTCCCGCGATCTTGATGATCTGGAACGGCTGACGGATCACAGTCTCCCCCGAGACGCATTCCTTCTCGATCACCACCTCTTGTGCATTTGTATTTTCAAACAAAACGTCATACTCAGCCGTGTCCAGAAGATAACCTCTCGAAGGGCTGATCTCCCTGACATAATATTTTCCCATATAGAGATTATCCACAGAGGCCGTTCCAGCCGCATCCGTCACGAGCGTTGCCACCTGCTCCCCCGCCCGAAACATCACGCCTGTCGAACCGTCCGGATGCACGACGTCCTCGCGGGCATACAATCCGTAGACCGCGCCCTCCAGAACGGCATCCCCCTGCGGCGTACCTGTCTGCGCATCCTTTTTGACAAGCTTAAGCTTTCCTCTGACGCTTTTGTTGGATATCGTATAATAGACAGTATGCTCTGCCTCCCCTGTATTCACCGTATGGATCTGCGGGTCGCTTACATAACCCGCCGGCGCCGCTATCTCCTGCAGATACACGGTTTCCTGCGCCGGAGCCAGAGTCACCGTGGACGCTCCGGCCGCGTCCGTTGCCGGCATCTGCAGGATCGGCTGCGTGCACGCGCTGTCAGAAAATACGCCGAACACCGCGCCTTGTAACCCTTTTCCGGTCTCAGCGTCATTCTTCTGGATCACGACGGTGGTCGGCTCTACCCACTGCACGGAAAAATCAATAAATTTCTCTTCCTCTATCCCGTCTCCGAACACAAGGGCAAGATCCTGCTCATTGGCGTTTGTCGTGATCTTATAGGCGGAATAGTCTTTTTTCAGGCCGCCTTTCATTGTTGATGACCATACCGCTCCGACATCGGAGGCCTGTGTGATCGGCGCCGACAGATAAAATACCGTTCCGCCTCCGATCGTCACTTTTTTTCCGGCTTCGCTTTCTGTACCTGCCGACACATTGTGCAGTTTGACTCCGGCAGGAAGATCAAATGTAATCGTCTGAAGAGGATCCGCCTTAAAGACGATATTATCTGTCCTCTGAAGGCTCGAGTCAACAGACACGTCAACATAAGCCTTCACTTTCGCGTCCGAAAATTCCATTTCTACCTCCGGAATGTCAGGCTGCGAAAGGCAGTATTCATAAAGCTCCAGAGCGAGCGTCTGCGCCTGCCCGGACGCGCCGGTAAAAGCGTCCGGACTTCCGTTTGCGTACGCCGCGGCAATATGTGTGATGATAAATCTCTGTCCCTCGGAAAACTTCGGGTGTTTTTCCGCGAAAAAGCCCTCATTCCCGGCAGCTTTCGTTCCGTAATAGCATACCTTCGCAAGCTCCTTCGCGCCTTTAAGCTTCGTGATTTTATAAGACCTGCTGCTGCCCGGTGAAGAGTTCGTAGGCTGGATGCAATACGCGGTAGCTGTAATGTCGTTAAATGATACCGTGTACTTATATGTCTCCAGATTTCCGTATCCGTAATCCGAATACTTATACGGAACGGCTGCTCTCGTCACCGTGACTGCCGTGACCGCCGCGATCGTCATGATCCCGTCTCCCTGCTCGGCCGGCATATAGAACGTCAGTGATTCGCCGGGCGCAAGTCCCAGAAAATCAATGTTCTGCTTCTGCGCCTCCTCCATCACCTCCTCCAGGGTCAGATCGTCGGCCTCTGTCTGCTCTTCTTCCACTGTCTCCTCTGTCTCATATATGGCGTCTTCCGTCTCACGCTCTGTCTGACTCACCGGGTCTGTACTTTCTTCGGAAAGCTCCGTCTGATCCCCAGAGCCTGCGCCTGCCGCGTCCGACCCCATCAAATTCCCCGCATCTGTATTTCCCCCGAAAAGCTCTGTCTGTCCTTCCGGTTTCGCGCTTTCCCCGGAAAACTCCGTCTGTCCTTCCGGTTTCGCGCTTTCCCCGGAATACTCCGTCTGTCCCTCCGGCTTCGCGCTTTCCCCGGAAGACTCCGTCTGCTCCTCCGGCTTCGCGCTTTCCCCGGAAGACTCCGTCTGTTCCTCCGGCTTTATATTTTCTCCGGAAAATTCCGTCTGAGGATCCGAATTTTCGCTCTCTCCGGGATTTCCCGTCTGTTCTTCCGTCTCTCTATCTTCTCCGGGCTGTTCCGTCTGCGCCTCCCGGCCGGAGACAGCCTGTTCGTTCGATTCTGTCCCCGCATTTTCCTCATCCCCAATCATACGCTGCATATCCTGCCCTTCCTCCTGCGTCGCCGCAGCCTCAGCAGCCAGTTCCCTCTCCTTTGCCGAAACGCTTTCCGGCAAAACGATCTCGCTGGCCTCAAGATACGCGCTCAAAGAAAACAGAATTACAACTACACAGGCGAAGCAAAGCGCGCCTGCTTTCCTGAAACTTTTTAAATTTTTCATAGACTCTCCTTTACCTGTATTTCTACTTCATCAGAAAACATAAACTGGGAATGGTCGGCGAATGCCGTTGGTCTTCAGATGTTATTTGAATGATAACACAATTTAAGTGATATTTCAATATCTTTTTGTGGATATTTTTGTAGTTTTTGTTATTTCAAAATTTGGCGCTCCCGCTGCCACTTGAACAACAAATGCCGCCGACTGCTGTCGACGGCATTCGAGTCTTACGCTTTTTTGAGAAATCCTATCCCAAGCGGATACGGGCCGGTATGCACGGCGATCCCGGCGCCTATCTGGTACAGCCGGATCTGCTCCACATCCAGAACACTGCGGAACCTCTCCTTGAGCCTTTCAAGAAAAGCCCTTGCCTCCGGGATATCGTAGCCGTATCCCACGTCCACCACATAGTCCTCCATCTTCTCCCCGGCGGCAAGGAGGGATTTTATATGGCTGTCCAGCAGGTTCATCACCGCCTCCAGGGATCTCTTACGGCTTCTTGACAGCCCGGACGGGAAAATTTCCCCTTCCTTCAGCGTGATCAGCGGCCGGATCCCCAATATGGAAGCCGCGACGCCGGCAAGCTTTCCGATCCTTCCCCCATGCTTTAAGTATTCCACATTCCCCACTGTGAAGAAGATCCTGCCCGTCTCCCGGATGTCCAGAAGGCGTTTTACGGCTTCTTCATAGGGCACGCCCTGATCCCGCAGCTTTACCGCCTCCAGCACGTACATACCCTGCAGCACCGTGTTGATCGTGGAATTGATCACCTCGATCTTCGCGTCCGGGTAGGTCTCCAGCAGAATGTTCTTCGCGTTCATCGCCGCCTGGCAGGAACCGCTGAACTTCTCGGTGATACAGATGCAGATGATGGGGATCCCCTGCTTTACATATTTTTCAAAAGAATCAATGTAGTCTTCGATCGACGGAAGGGACGATTTCGGGAAGACGACGTTCTCCTGTTCCACCATCAGGTCGTAAAACTTCCGGATAGGCATCTCCGAAATCTCTTTGTAATAGGTCTTTTCGTCAAAGGAGACATAGAACGGAACCACCTCTATTCCCTTGTCTTTCGCCAGTTGTTCCGGCAGATCGCATGAACCGTCACTGATAATCTGATACATAAATTTCCCTCACATTTTCTCGTGCAGTAAACCACACGATTTAGTTTTTATTTTTTTATTATGTAGTTTATTTTACTACATGTGAGGGATTTTGCAAGTCTTTTGTAAGCGGATAGGGATATTTTACCCTGTCGCCGCGCGACCCGCATGCTGCGACAGCAGTAAAATACTCTACGTGGATCTGCGCATAAAAAGCCGTAAAACACAGCGTAATCTCCTTCGAAGAAAGACCACCCGGAAAGCATTCCGGGCGGTCCCTCTTAAGAATGGATATAGAAAAAACTGTTTCGGTTATTTCATTACTCTGACGCTGCCACATACGCATCGTAGTACTTCTGCTCGATCGCAAGGTAGTCGCTCAGTCCATAAGCCTCAAGGTCGGACTGGAACTGCTCCCATGCAGCGTCGTCAAAGCCGTTCATGATCCAGTCGGATCTGGTCGCATTGATCGTCTTGTTCAGGTCAGCCTCAAGGTTGGAGAGCTGCTCTGTATCTTCCTGGCTCATGAACACGTTCGGGAATACATTGTCGTTGTGCATCTCCGGCGTGTAGATGTCCTTGATCCAGTCGAGGCGGTACTGCGCGTCGTCCGGGCAGGTCACATATACGCCATAGTACTCGTCGAGCACTGCCAGCGGTCCCGCTACGTTCTCAGCCTCACGAACCTCTACCGGGGAAGCGTCGCCCAGCGGAGCGTGCTGCAGCATCGGCTCGCCATTCTCATTCTCACCAAGCTCGAAGATATCGAACTCGTCGTCCTCGTCGTAGGTACCCCAGTTATTCTGCGGGGACTGGAACGGATCATACATCAGGTCGAGCCAGCGGCATACCATCTCCGGATCCTCGGCGACCGCCGTCACAACGCAGCGTCCGCGGTCGTAACCGCTCGTGTAGGAACCGTTCTCTGCCGTGATGTTCTTCGTGTCAGCCTCAAGAGGCGGAAGCGGAGCCCAGCCTTCCAGAGTAGCAATGTTTCCTACGTCCCAGCTGAAGCAGACGCCGTAGCGTCCGGATTTGCCCTTCGCTACGTAGGTGGACCAATCCTGCGTGAACGCTTCCGGATCGATCAGGTTCTCAGCATACAGCTCATGCAGCCATGCCATACCCTTCTTGAAGCCTTCCGTGGTAGCGGTGGAGATCACCTCTCCGTCGTTCGTCACCGCGATATGTCTGCCCTGGTCGCAGTCGCCGTAGCCTTCGCCGAAGCCGTTGATCAGAAGTGCCGGATCCTGGTTGCCGTCGTTCACGATGCAGGACATCGGAATGATGTCGCCCTCGATGCCGAACTCTTCCTGAAGCTTGGACGCGTTGTCGCGGAACGCGATCAGGACGTCCTTGAACTCGTCGACCGTACCCGGCATCTCGAGTCCGAGGAAGTCGAGCCATGCCGTATTGATGAACGGCATATCGCCGACAGACTGGATGGCCGTCTTGCCGGAACCGAGCTGCTCGATCCACGGGAAGGACCAGATATTTCCGTCTACATCCGTCGTCATCGCCTTGTACTCCGGGAATTTCTCATATACCGCGCACAGGTTCGGCATGATCTCCGGCGTGATGTAATCGTTCAGCGGAATGATCGCGCCGAAATCGCCGTATCTGAGAAGGCCACTGTCCGAGAAACCTGCGGTAAAGATGAAGTCCGTCAGATTCTTCGGGCTGGACATCGTGGTCTGAATTTTCTCGCCCCACTGGCTGTTCGGGATCGCCGTCCACTCGATGTGTACGTTGGACTTCTCCTCAAGCCTCTTGAAGATGGTGCGGTTGTTCGGATCGGACTCCGTGCTGTCCGGATAGCTGATCAGACCTGTCAGGGTGACGGTGTCCTCTACCGGAAAGAAGTCCTCTGCCATAGCGGACATCCCAAAGGACGCCACCATGCTGGCTGCCAGTGCGGCAGCGATCATGCTCTTTGCTGCTTTTCTCATTGCATGAATCTCCTTTCTTTTTTTAAGTATGTTTTAATTTTTCGTTTGATTAACCCTTGATGGAACCTGCCATGATGCCGCTGTCGAAGTATTTCTGGAAGAACGGGTACATCACGATCAGCGGAAGGCTGGATACGATGATGGTCGCGTACTTCAGAAGCTCCGCAAGCTGCGCGCGCGCCGC
>CANQIW010000001.1 GCA_947624055.1 uncultured Lachnospiraceae bacterium | reverse complement strand
AGGCGTTATACACAGGCGGAGATCGAGGCGGCAGCGGCTGACGGAAACTATATCACGCTGTATGGGAAACTGGAGGATCGTTTCGGGGACAACGGAGTGGTATCCGTGGTAATTGGGCATGTGCTGGAAGATGTATGCCATGTAGATCTGTGGATTATGAGCTGCCGCGTCCTGAAACGGGACATGGAATTCGCAATGATGGACGCACTGGTGAAGAGATGTCAGGAGCGCGGCGTGAAGGAGATCCGGGGCTATTATTATCCGACAGCGAAAAATGCGATGGTGAAGGAATTCTACGCATTGCAGGGATTCGAGAAGATACGGGAGGATGCGTCTGGCAATACTGAATGGGGATTTGCGATAGCGAAGGAGTACAAAAATAAGACAGACGTAATTACAGTAGAGTATTAAGGATGGGAGAAGAAGATGGAGATACACCATATCGGGTACCTGGTAAAAAAGATAGATTATGCGGCAAAGGCTTTCAAAAGTCTGGGTTTTTGCATGGGTGGTGCTGTGACCTATGATGCAGGTAGGGATGCAGAGATTTGTTTCCTGGATTCGAGGGGCTACCGTGTTGAACTGGTAGCACCAAGGGTGACAAGCCCCCTGCATGGCCTGATGAAGAAATATAAGAATACAGCCTACCATATATGCTATCGGGTTCCATCCTTAGAGGAAAGCGTCGAAAAACTTGAAAAGGATGGCTGGCACTTGTTTAAGGAAGCGGAGGAGGCACCAGCAATCGGGAAGGACGCAAAGGTTGTTTTCATGATGTCGGCAGATATAGGGATGATAGAATTACTTGAAATGAATTAGAAGTAGATGAAAAAGACTGTTAATTTAAGAATGAAGGAGGATATGAAAATGACAAGAGAAGAGATTTACACGAAACTGAACGAGGTGTTTCGGGATGTATTTGATGATGAGACGATTGTGGTAAACGATACAACCACAGCGGATGATATTGAAGACTGGGATTCGCTGGAACACATTAACCTGATTGTAGCGGTGGAGAATGCCTTTGGCGTGAAGTTCAATATGGGACAGGTCAATGGTATGAAGAATGTCGGAGAGATGGTAGATATCATCCAGACGAAAGTGCAGTAACAACTGTTCGGATTAAAATTAATATTCTGGAGATTAGTTTGTTGCTCTATCTGGAATTTTGGAATCATAGGAGCATACCAATGGATGCGAACCGAATCGGTAAGGCAATTTCATATCTGCGGAAGCGGGCAGGTTATACCCAGAAAGATTTGGCCGACCGGATCGGGATCAGCGATAAGGCGGTCTCGAAATGGGAGAGGGGACTTGGACTGCCGGATATCGGGTGTCTGCGGAAGCTCTCCATTCTTCTGGACACGGATACGGACAGTCTGCTTGCCGGAGACGTTGTCCATCACGACAGCGGCTGGCAGGGGATTCTTCTGATGGAAGAGAACTCCTGCAGGCTTGGAGCAGGGACAATCATTTTTGATAAACCGTTAGTTTACTTTTTGCTCAGTTACTTTTTGCTCGTTGGAATCCGGGATGTGCTGATCATATGTCCGGAGGAGGACAGGAGGTATATTGATGAGACGATCGGGGACGGCAGCGGGTATGGGCTTCGGCTGAGGACGGTGAACGGAACGCTTCGAGATTCGGTACAGCTTTGCGGGTCGACGGGCAATATTATGATGGTCTATGGACGCTGTCTTCTCTATGGGGTTGATCAAACTCGGTTTTTTCAGAAGGCGATGATGGACCGGGAGCGGTTTACAATGCTTGTGTTGCCTAAGAGGACGAGACGCCCATCTCCGCGGATTGCGATAGACCAGGATAGAAAGGTAGTCAACGCAGAATCAGAGGAGCCGTTGTGGACGCAGTATGATTTCAGTGATATCCCGATTCTGTTTTTCCCGGCAAGGTTCCTGCCGCATATGGCGGAGGCAGAGGGTGTTGCTGCATACATAGCGCAATACGCATCGAAGCAGGATGTTTATGTGCAGGTTTTGGATCGTGGATTTGTGGAGATTGAGGTGGACGACTGGGTGAATGTTCAGGAGGCGTCAACATTTTTGAAAATCGTTCAGGACAAATGCGGAATGAATGTTTATTGTATAGAGGAGGTTGCATGGCGAAGGGGTTTTATTTCTCTGGAACAGCTGAGGGAACACGGTGAGAGGCAAAAAGGGACGGAGTACGGAGAATATATTCTGAGCCTTTGTGAAAGGATGCAGAGGGCGAGATAATGCTTGATTGAGGAAAACGCAATTTTCGAAAAGCTGAATACATGCCTTTTGTCTGGGAAGGGAATACCGTCTCAAAGGTAAACGAATAGTCGGTTGGCAGGAAATCGGATGGGAAGTAACATAAAAAAGTACAGGTGGTTGCTGTAGGAACAGACATGATAAGGTTGTGTGCCACAGGCAGATATTACAGGTAAGAATTACGGGCAAAAGCATCGGTTTCACAGAAAAGCAGACAAAGGAGACAGGGATAAGGAAGATGGCGGGAATACAGTTATTCAAAGCAAAATATGAGGTGGAGGAATGTCTTGCACAGATCCGGGAGTGTCTGGATGTGGGATGGACGGGTCTTGGTTTCAAGACCGTGGAGTTTGAGAATGCATGGAAAGCATATACAGGGCTTCCATTTGCGCACTTTCTGAATTCTTCCACGATTGGTCTCTATATGGCGGTTGATATTCTGAAAGAGGAGTACGGTTGGGCAGACGGTGACGAGATTATCACAACGCCTATTACTTTTGTCACATCCAACCATGCGATCTTGAGATCTGGTATGAAAGCGGTCTTTGCCGATATCGACGATACCATGTGCCTGACGCCGGAGTCTGTGAGAGAACGCATCACGGACAAGACCCGTGCAGTCATGTATGTGGGGCTTGGCGGTAATATGGGACATTACTATGAGATCGTAAAAATCTGTGAGGAGCATGGACTCAAGCTGATTCTTGACGCCGCGCATATGGCAGGAACGCGGTATAAGGGCAAGATTCCGGGACGTGAGGCGGAGGTGGTTGTCTACTCGTTTCAGGCAGTAAAGAACCTTCCCACGGCAGATTCCGGTATGATCTGCTTCCGGGACGGACGGCTGGACGAGATTGTTCGTAAGAAGTCGTGGCTCGGGATCAACAAGGATACATACGCGAGAACTCAGAACATGGGCAATTATAAATGGAGATACGATGTTGAGTATGTGGGCGAAAAGGGTCACGGCAATTCTGTGATGGCTGCGATTGGCCTCGTGCAGCTGAAATATCTGGATCGTGATAACGCATACCGGAGACAGCTGGCCGCATGGTATAGGGAAGCGCTGGGGGAATGCGGGGACAAGGTGCAGACAGTCAGAATCGAAGAAGGCTGCGAGAGCTCTTATCATTTGTTCCAGATCTGTGCTGACAACAGGGATGAGCTGATGATGGCGCTGAATGCTGCGGACATTTATCCGGGAGTACATTACGCCAGCAACATTAACTATAAGATGTATTCGTATGCAAAAGGAACCTGTCCATATTCCGACTATGTAAGCGAGCATACGATCAGCCTCCCGATGAACATGTATGTCACCTATGAGGACGTCAGGAGGATTTGCGGCGTGATCAGGGATTTTGTAAATAAGTGAGGTTAGAATAATGGTTTATGAAAAAATAATCAGCGGAAAGCTTGTGGATTTGAAGGCTGTGGAAATCGATGATGCGGAATTTACTTTATCAATCAGACAGGATCCTGAGATAACAAAGCATCTGCCGCGTATCGATATCACGTTGGATCAGCAGCGTGAGTGGATCAGGAAACAGCGTGAGGAAGAGAACGGTTACTTTTTTGTCGTATGGGACAAGCAGGGAAACCGGATCGGGACGATAGGAATTTATGACATAGAAGGGAACATGGGAGAAGGAGGACGCCTGGCGATGTATGGCGATGCCTTCCAGAAGATTGAGGCAGGTCTGTTGATGTCAGAGTTCGAGTTTGAAACGCTTCAGATGGATCATATCATCGGATGGGTTGAGGCTGACAATGCGCCGGCCATCAGGTGGAATGAGTGGTTTGGTGGGATCCTCGGCGAACCTGAAATGGACAAAAGAGGAAAAATGATTCGAAGAGGAAATACGACGAGAGAAAATGCCAGAATCGCGCGTGAAAAAATACGGCGTATTATGCAAAAGGCAGGCTACTCCGTGTAATCTCGGACGGGATGTTGCCGAAGAGACGGCTTTAGATAAATTTGAACGGTTGCGATATAAGACGGCGGTCTCAACGACTGCAGATGATTAAAGGACAAGCGAATGGCTTGAGATAAATGATTCAAGGCGGTTGAGAACTGGATGGCGTGGAATGAGAGATACAAAACAGAACTGAAAAATCGAAGAACTCAGATCTGTCAGGCTGATGCAGCAGGAGCAGACAAAAGAGAGCGCCAGCATGCGGCGGGAAAGCTGACCGCAAGGGAACGCCTGTCCCTGCTCTTTGACAAAGAGACTTTCCATGAATTGGATCAGTATGCGGAATCCGGAAGCACAGACTTTGGTATGGCTGTGAAGAGACGCTCGGGAGACGGTGTGGTCACCGGCTGGGGTCTCATTCACGGGCGTATTGTATATGCGGCTGCGCAGGATGCGACGGTGCTGGGAGGAAGCCTGGGGAAGGTTCATGGGGTGAAGATCTGCCGGATCCAGGATATGGCCTATGAGAACAAATGTCCGATCGTCTTTTTGATAGACAGTGGAGGAGCAAGAGTAGAGGAAGGAGTTGCGGCGCTCTCCGGGTACAGCGGCATATTTCGAAGGAATACAAGATGTTCCGGCAGGATTCCGCAGATCGCTCTGCTTCTGGGATATTCGGTGGGAGGTTCCAGTTACCTGCCTGCACTGTGCGATTTTACTTTTATGACAAAGAAGACTGCCCGGATGTTCATCACAGGTCCCGGTGTTGTGAAGGAAGTGATCGGGGAGGAAATTTCGGCAGAAGAGTTGGGCGGATATCAGATACACAGTGAAGTCAGTGGTGCGACGGATTTTGTCTGCGAAGATGATGAAGAAGCGATCAGGCAGACCAGACGGTTTATGGATTATATATATCCCGTTGTAAGAAGTAATGACACAGATGAGAGTGTGTGGGAGGACAAAACTGTATTTGGCAAGGAGGCTTTGCACAGGCGGCAGATGCTTCAGGAAGATCGGGAAGACAGAAGCGCGAAGCTGGAAGAGCTCGTCCCCGATGATCAGCGGAAGGTATATGACGTTCGTCAGGTGATTGAGATCATCGTGGACAAAGATAGCTTCTATGAAGTAAAAGAGGCATATGCGAAAAATCTTGTCATAGGATTTGGGACAATAGATGGCGGCGTGACTGGCGTTGTGGCAAACCAGCCGTTGGTGCTGGGAGGGAGTCTGGATACAAGAGCGTCTGAGAAAGCGGCACGATTTATCCGCTTCTGTGACTGTTTTTCTATACCACTGCTGACACTGGTGGATACGCCGGGATTTTTTCCCGGAAAGAGACAGGAGGAGGACGGTATTATACGGCGTGGCGCAAAGCTTTTGTACGCATATTCCGAGGCAACTGTGCCGAAGGTGACGTTGGTGATGCGCAAGGCATACGGCGGAGCATATATCGCGATGAATTCCAAAGACATCGGAGCAGATCTGGTGTATGCCTGGCCGATCGCCCAGTTGGCAGTTTTGGGCGCAGAAGGCGCGGTAAACGTCGTCTTTCGAAAGGAAATTGCGCGTGCGGAGGATTCTGAGGCGGAAAGGCGGCAGAAGATACAAGAGTATCAGGAAAAATTCATGAACCCGTATTTTGCTGCCAGACAGGGATATATTGACGAGGTTATTTCACCGGAGGAGACAAAGAACAGAATACGGAACGCGTTTAAAGTTTTGAAAATGAAGGACAGAATGGCGGTGGGATACAGGCCGCATGGGAATATTCCGCTTTGACTAAAAGGAAAGGCAGGAGGGGCTTTACAGCCCCCTGCCAGATATGATTCCGTATTCCTGCATCAGTTGTTCTTGGTAATCAGGATCTTTCACGGCACGCTTCAGATCATCCAGACGATCATCGTCAAGAAGCAGCTGATTGAGGCGATTGATAATCCTTTTTCCATCGCCGCGAGCGCTTGCCATGTCACGTTCGTACATCTCGCGCCCTTCGCATTGAAGGCGGATCTTTTCATCTTTGGTAAGGATGTGCAGATGTTCGGATACTTCCTGAATTGCTTTGTTTTCTTCTGCAAGCATTTTGATCTCCTCCCATGTAGTGGCCCGGAATAGCCGCGCCCAAGTGAAAATTTCTGAAGAGGGCTGCTCTTCCGGGACATTGTCCAGCTGGCTTAAGTCTAACACATGGATCGAGAAATTGCCAGTAAAAACATGGATATTTTCCGGATTTTCCGTATCTGCGAGCTCATACTTGCTGTAAAACTTGTGGACATCCGGAAAAGGAGATTTGGACAGAATGCCGATATGTACGGAAGGAAGAGCATTGCCGTAGTCTTGTCCGCGCTCTATGCTGCAGTAGAGGCGGCAGAGGTAAAACAAGGCGCGGTTTGGCCAGGCTGCAAAGGGATACATTTGCATCTCAAGGTTGATTAATCGGTCGTTATTCATGCGGACGCGTATATCCATGACACAGGTCTTATGGTCGATGGCTTCGCCGAGAATGATGGGGTTGAGGATTTCGCAGGAGAAGATTTCCCCATAGGTGATATCCAGAAGTGCTGCGAGCAGATGTCGCAAGCTGCTGTTGCTGCTTTGCATGAGAGCGCGGAACATGTAGTCGTTTGTAAGCGGGTAGTCGAGCGGACCACTCATGTTTTGCAAAAAAGAGGTGTTTGGATTTTGATTTTGCTCCATAAAAAACTCCTTTCAAGTGAAAATATGTTGGTGAGAGGTAATTTTATCATTTGGAAGGTTATTTAGAAGTGGTTGTCATTTGTAAGGAAAAGTGGCGAAACTGCTAATGATTATTTGATAAAAATATCATAACACAGCTCAGGATGGATGTCAACGACAAAAAGAGGCTTTGTAATAATGCTTTGTGATATATAAAAAGACATAAAAATAATTGAAATGAGTATCAGGAAGATTTGGTAGAACGAAAAGTAGTGGGGTGGAAAAATATTGATTATGGAGACAGAAAGGGATATGGAAGAATCTTGTGGAAACAGGATTCAAAGATACGTTTTTCCGTATATCGATTCCAATATGTATATTCTGGCGGAAAATAAGGAGGCACTGGTAATAGATCCTCACATTTCCGCTGAGGCAGACAGATACCTGAGAGAGAATCAGGTGGAAAAGGTTACGATTCTGCTGACACATGAGCATTTTGACCATATCAGCGGGATCCCCTGGTTCCGCAAGCATTATGATACGAAAGTAATCTGTCAGCAGGAGGCGTTGAACCCAAGAACGCAGAAACATTTCGGCAGGCCGTTGGTCGTATCGCTGATCCTGTCTGACCGCGGAGAGCATGAGAAGATCAAGGAACTCGAGGCAGAGTATCCTTCGAAGCATCCGATTACTGCGGAGCAGACGTACCAAGAGGCAATGGATCTGGCCTGGCAGGGACATTTTCTTCACATGGAACATTTGCCGGGACATTCGCCGGCAAGCAGCCTGATTATGCTGGATCGAAGACACGTATTTACTGGAGATTCTCTTATACCTGATGCAGAACCGACACTTCGTTGGCCATGGAGTGAGGAAGGGCTCTACTGGGAAAAAGTGGTGCCGAGGCTGCTGCAGATACCGGAGGAGTGCATAATCTATCCGGGACATCGAAATATTACGGAAATGAGAAATCTAAAATATGAAAACAATATGTTTGTTACGGGTGATATAGATAAAAGGATAGAGATATGAATAGCCTAATTGATTTAACTGGAAAAACTATATTGGTTACCGGGGCATCTTCTGGAATCGGCAGACAGACTGCGATAACGCTGAGTGAGGCAGGAGCGAAAGTAATATTGACAGCGCGGCGGGAAGACCGGTTGAGAGAGACAATGGGCGTGTTGAATGGAGACGGGCATGACTGCTATTCGTTTGACTTATGTGATCTGGAACATATAGAGGATTTTTTGAAAAAAATAGTTGATCGGCACGGGAAAATGCAGGGTTTAGCATTCTGTGCGGGAATTACGGAGGTTCGCCCATGTAAGATGACAACACCGGAAGTGCTGCAGCGAGTAATGACTACGAACTTTTTTTCTTTTTTTGAGACAGCATGCCAGTTTTCCAAAAAGAAATACAGTGATGAGGGCGCAAAGATAACTGTAATCTCCTCAGCAGCCAGCGTTCGCCCAAGCAGGGGGCAAAGCGCCTATGCGGCGTCGAAAGGCGCAATTGATGCTTCTGTACGGGTGTTGGCGCAGGAATTTATGGCACGCCATATCAACATCAACTGTATACGGCCGGGGACGGTAGATTCCCCTATGACAAGGAATTTGTCAGAGGATAGTAGGGCTCATTCATTGGAGGTGCAGCCTTTAGGGATCATTCCCGCGAAGGATGTGGCAACAATGATTGCTTATCTGCTGAGTCCGGCTGCGGACATGATAACAGGAAGAGGGTTTGATATTGAGGGAGGAGTGTATCTATAATGAAGCAATTGATTGATCTGACAGGAAAGAAAATAATTGTGACGGGAGCTTCTTCCGGCATCGGAAAAGCGGTTGCGGAAATGTTGGGCGATTTGGGAGCCCAATGTATCCTAATTGCGAGACGTGAAGAAAGGCTTCAAGAAGTGACAAAAAGCATGGGGGGGGGGCAAACACATCGATATTATGTGTTTGACCTAGAGAATGTTGAGCAGATTGGGGAACTGGTAAAAAGGGTTGTAAGCGAAGTCGGACCATTGGATGGTATGGCATATTGCGCAGGAATCCCGGGGACGCAACCGCTAAAAGTGAACAAAACAGCATATATGCAGCATATTATGCGGGTGGATTTCCTGGCTTATTACGAGATGGTCCGTTGCATGATTCAAAAGGGAAATTACAGAAACCCATGCAGGATAGTAGGAGTCTCTTCAGTGGCTGCGTCATATCCTGGCAAAGGACAATCTGCATATGGGGCGGCAAAGGCGGCGATGGATGCTGCGACAAAATCGCTTGCAGTAGAATTGTATAAGAAAGGGATATGCCTTAATACAGTGAGGCCAGGATGCATTGATACAGAGATGCATCAATCCTTTCAGAGTGGTACAGGTATTGACCTGATGGATTCTATTACCCAGAGCAGGCAGTTTTTAGGAATCGGGCAGCCGGAGGATGTAGCAGGTATAGTGGCCTATCTGCTAAGTCCTGCGGCGAGGCTGATGACAGGAGTGAATATTGCGGTGGATGGGGGTTTTACCTGTCACTGATGATAACAGGAGATGGAAATGGTCAAGAACACTTACAAAAATATCAAGATATCCGGGATAGCTGCGGCGGTCTCCAATTGTGAGCAGCTGCTGGAGGATTGTGTGGCGGATCCAAGGGCGCCCAAGGATTTCAACCTGGCTAAGTTCATGAAATCCACAGGAGTGAAGGGTCGCTATCTGTGCAGGGAAAAGCAGACGCCTTCTGATCTGTGCGTAGCGGCGGCAGAGCAGCTACTTACCGAAAAAGAAATTGACAGAACAGAGATAGGGGTGCTTGTCTATGTCACGCAATCGCCAGATTACCGCAGCCCGGCAACAGCTTGTGTGATGCAGCATCGCCTGGGTATATCAGAAAACTGTGTGGCATTCGATCTGAATATGGGATGCTCCGGATTTGTCTGCGGGTTAAATACGACCGCAGGGCTGTTATGTAGTAGCACGGCAAAAAAGGCGTTGCTTTTGTGCGGAGATCTCACGGGACAAAATATGGAGAGAGATTCCATCAGTGACAGCGGATATTATCTTTTTGGAGATGGGGGGGGGTGTTACGCTGTTTGAGAAAACGGACGACGCAGAGAATCAGATCATGATCTTGTCAGCGACAGATGGGGCTGGCCTGAAAGCTATTTCTTCACCGGGCTTCTTTTGGAGGCATCCGAAATGGAAGTTCGGGAACGCAATGGATGGTGTAGAAGTGTTCAATTTTGCGGTTAATCGTGTACCAGAGATGCTAAAAGCATATATGGAGTTGGAAGGGACTACGCCGGAAGACTACGATAGCCTGGTGCTCCATCAGTCGAATCTGTATATCATGAAACAGATCGCGAAGCGCTCCGGATTTCCACCAGAGAAAATGTCGGTATCGATTGACAAGTTCGCGAACACGAGCAGCGTATCAATACCGCTATCCATCGTGAATGATTATGGGACAGACAGCTCTGATACACCGAAAAGATTTCTGACCTGCGGATACGGTGTAGGTTTATCATGGGCGGCTGTGGAGTTTTCTCTGGAACCTGCAAACATTTTTCCGCTTGTCTATACGGATGAATATTTTGAGGATGGTTTAGAAGAGAATTGTTAATTTATAAAATGAAAGGGAGGAAACATTCATGACAGAAAGAGAGAAACTGGCATTGTTGGAGGATCTGTTTGAACTGGAGGAAGGAGACATCAGCGCAGAAACAAGGTTGGAAGACATTGAGGAATATGATTCTATGACGCGCCTGTCATTGATCGTAATGATGGAAGATGAATTTGGCGTCAGCCTGGATGGTGCGACGATCAAGGGTTTTGTGACAGTTGGAGATATTTTGGCCAAGATGGAGAAATAAGATACGAACTGTAAAAGGAGAAGTTATTTTGAAAAATCATGCAAGATTCCATAAAGCAAAACTGCAGACAGTAGCAGCTGTTACTCCGGCAAAGCGATTGTCCCTTCTGGACTTTGCGGATGAGTTTGGTGAGAGCGCATTGAAGAGGATAGAAAAACTTACCGGGATTGAAGAGGTGTCAATTGCCGAGGAGGGAATGACGAGCGCTGATTACTGCTGCGAGGCCGCGAGAATCCTTTTTGACGAGACAGGGATAAAGCCGGGGGAAGTTGAATCGTTGGTATATGTGACGGAGACGCCTGACTATATTATCCCGGCTACAGCACCGATCATACAGCACAGGCTTGGAATATCAAACGATACAATTAACTTGGATCTCCGGTGTAGTTGTGCTGGGTTTGTATATGGGTTGTTTCAGTCCTTCATGCTGATAGAATGTGGAGCTTGCGATAATGTTTTGCTTTTAGTTGGGAATACACCATCAAGATATGTAAATTTGAAAGATCGGGCTCTTCTCATGGTGACTGGAGATGCGGCTGGCGCTATTCTTTTGACAAAAAGCAAAACGGATAATCCGACAAGCTTTTCTTTTTATGTAGATGGCGGGGGATATAAGCATATTTATATACCGGCAGGAGGAAGCCGCATGCCCATTCAAAAAGGTATTACGGATGTTCTTGAATATGATGACGAGGGAAATGGACATACATTGGAAAATCTCACCATGAATGGTCTTGAAGTAATGAACTTTGCCGTTAGACATGGAAAGGATCTGATCAATAATGTAATGTCGGATATGTGCTGGACTCCGGATGACGTGGATCTGTTCGCCATACATCAGGCAAATGAGATGATGGTAAAGAGGATTGCCAAAGGGGTAAAGGCAGACATGACCAAAGTGCCGATCAGTCTGAAGCATACCGGGAACTGTGGACTTGTGTCTATACCGCTTACGCTTTGCAATACTTTTGAGGGTGTCCGCCCGGAACTGAAGAAAGCTGTTGCGTGTGGTTTCGGATCAGGACTTATTGCCGCGGCATGCGCGACATGCCTTGCCGATACAAATTTTATAAAGACACGCATAGTATCCGGGAAGCAGGAGGTCTGTTGAACAATGCAGATATAGCAACAGACATTTTTTGAAATTATTCGCGGAAGAGATGATTGATAAAAAGAGGAGGGTGTGAAGTGCTGCAGATAAAAGAAAAAGAAAATTTAATACTAAAAGCCTGCAGGGAGACGTCAGCGAAAATATATATTTATGGGGCAGGTAAAATGGGAAAAAAATTGGCTGACGAGTTATTATCCCAACATATTTTAATCGCAGGATTTTTGGTTGATTATCAGTTTTGGAAAACTGGTGAAACATATAAAGATATTCCGATATTTTGTATGGATGATATAAAAATAGACAAAAACATTATGGTAATTCCAGCAATAGAGGAACTTGACGAAACTAAAATAGAAAATCTGAAAGAAAAAACGACAGTCATAGTAATGGATTTATCATTTTCTTGGCGTCGTCAAGAAACATTTGATTATGTGTTTTGGAAAGAAAATGAGACCGAATTTGAAAAACTATATGAGAGATTAGCAGATGACAAGTCAAGAAACCATATGGAAGCTTATCTTAATCAAAAAATGAGTTGTGACTATAAATATCTGGACAACGTATGGGAAGAAAATCAGTATTACGATAATGATATCATAGATTTCAGCAGGGTTGAATCATTTGTAGATTGTGGAGCCTATGATGGAGATACTTATCAAGCTTTTAGAGAGAATTACAGGCGATGCACAGGGAAAGAATACGATGGAAAGGCTTATCTATTTGAACCAGACAGTTATGAGAATTGTCTCTTAAACTGTGGTTCAGACAAAAGATGCAAGATATTTCGCTTAGGCGTATGGGACAAAGAGGATAAATTGACTTTTTCGGTTCAAGGAACTGGAAGTTCAGTAAGTGAAGAAGGTAATGTTACGATCTACGTGGATTCTATTGATCATATTTTGGGGGGGGGGCAGAGCGGACTTCATCAAGATGGATATCGAGGGCAGCGAGCTAAAAGCATTGAAAGGAGCAGAGGAAACTATTCGGACATACAGGCCAATTTTAGCAATCTGCGTGTATCATAAGAGGGAAGATCTTTTGACGATACCACAATATATCAAGTCAGTTTACCCTGGTTATAAATTGTATATACGGGCACATTCGAAATACGCAGAGGAACTAGTTCTGTATGCGGTGGTTCCAAAGTAGATAATGTTTAACTTAAATATATAGAAAACTGATTGATTTTAAGAATAGCTATAGGTTAAAGAACAAGATCTGATTTTTAGGAGGAGTAAAAGATGACAGATAAATACGAGCCAATTTATAATATCGACGCTTATGAAATTCAACAGTATCAGCAGAATCGCTATCCGCTTTTCTTTCTTGATGTAGTGGAAGAAGTAATTCCGGGCGAATATGTGAGGGCAAGAAAAAATTTTACATACAATGAGTGGTATTTTCCAGCACATTTTGCAGATGAACCAAATGTTCCGGGCTTTGTCCAGTTGGAAATTCTTGCACAATCATTTATTATGACTTTTCTGTCGATTCCGGAACATAAAGGAAAGAAAACGGCGTTTTTAGATGTTGATAATCTTCGAATGCGTAAAAAGATTGTTCCTGGCGATACAATGATAATTGAAGGTTTTCTAAAAAGCTTCCGAAGGGGAGTTGCCCAAGGTCATGCGGAAGCTAAAGTCAATGGGGAGCCTGCACTGTCTGCTGATTTTAAGATTGCACTTCCCGATGTTATGAGGGATTTTGTCCCTAAAACTAAATAGGTCTGAATTGATTAATGCAAAGGTAAATTAGTTTGAAAATAGCTTTTTCATTACTATTTGCATTGCTGACTGAAAGACGGAAGAATGGGGATCTCTATGAAAAACATTCCGGAGATTAAAATGGGATTGATCGTTGGCAGTACAGATTGGTTACCGCCAGATATTGCCATCGAAAAGAGAAAAAAACTTTTTACTTTATATGCTGATACTTTTGGGGACGAAAATGTTTATGAATGTCCCATATGTATCACGGACAATGAAGTGAGTATAAAAAGGGCAATGAAAGACATCAGCAGATCCGGCTGTAATGCTTTATGTATCTATTACGCTAATTACGGGCCGGAATCTGCAGGAACTCTTTTTGCAAAGGAGTTTGACGGCCCTGTTATGATCATTGCGGCAGCGGAGGAAGGCGATGGACCATATACTAGGAATCGCTGTGACGCAGAAAGCGGGTTTATTAATGCTTGCTATGCATTGGAATTGAGAAAGACAAATGTGCATATTCCGGATAAACCAGTAGGTACAATAGAAGAATGTGTTGGCATGCTGCATAGTTTTATATCTATCGCAAGAACATTGATCGCGCTAAGGAATCTAAAGATCATCTCTTTTGAACCGAGACCATCGAGCTATCTGGCATCTATGGTTCCGCTCCACCCATTATATGATATGGGGGTCGAGCTTTCCAGCTATTCGGAATTGGAGCTGCTGAATTCATACCAAAAGCACGAAGCGGATGAACGGATTGGCATGGTTGCAGAAGAGATGAAAGAGGAGTTAGGGGAAGACGCGGATTGTTGCTTTGGTATTCTGCCGAAGCTGGCTCAGTACGAGATTACAATCAATGACTGGATTCGAACTCATAAAGGTGACAGGAAATATACGGTATTGACGAGTACCTGTTGGCCGGCTTTTCCTGTGAACTTTGGGTTTGTCCCATGCTATGTCAACAGCAGGATTACAGCAAAAGGTGTTCCTGTCGCCTGCGAAGCAGATGTGTATGGGGCGCTTACTGAGTATTTTGGACAGTGTGTCAGCGATTCAACGGTTGCCATATTGAACATCAATAACAATATCCCGCAGGAGATTTATGAAAAGCAGATTAAGGGAAAGACGTTCAATGGAAAGCAATATTCTGAGGGAGATCTGTTTCTTGGCTATCACTGCGGTGTCACGCCGGCTAACAGATTAGTGTCCTGTGGATTGAAGTGTCATTTTGTAAATGAACAGTTGATTGGTGCAGAACAGTCAAAAGGGACGCTCCAAGGCGAGATAGTCCCGGGACCTGTCACAATGTTCAGGATACAGGGTTCATTTGATGGGCGCTTGAAAGCTTACATTGCGCAGGGGCAGATTCTGCCGGTATCTATGGAGACATATGGCGGACGTGGCATTATTGCAATCCCGGAAATGGAGCGTTTCTTAAGGAACGTTGTGATAGGACATCATTTTCCGAATCATACGATTATTGTTTTTGGCCATTATGGAAATGAATTGACTTGCGTTTTAAGACAGCTTGGGATTAAAGATATCTTTTACAACAATCCCAAAAGTATTCCTTATGAAGGAGAGAGCTTATTCAGTGTGGTACAAGATTGGTATTAATAAAACAAACAAACAAATAAATAAATAAATACAATTTTTCAGGAGGAGATTACCATGACAAACAGAGAGAAGTATAATAATGCATTTATCGAGAGCTTTGATGTGCAGGAAAATCAGCTTGAGAATCTCAAATATCAGGATATTCCAAGTTGGGATTCTGTAGGACATATGGGTCTTGTCAGCGAGTTGGAGGATGCGTTTGATATCCAGTTTGAGACGGATGATATTGTAGAATTTAACAGTTATGAAAAAGGAATCGAGCTTTTAAAAAAGTATGATGTTATCATAGACTGATTTCACGGAGAAATGAAAGCAATGAGGGATTCTGGATATGTTGAATTAAGAGATTTAAAAGATCATGCAAACCATATGAGGGAGCTGGCTTTAAAAATGGCATATAACTGTGGCGGAAGTGCTCATTTGGGAGGCGGATTGTCTCTAATGGAGGTAATGGCTGTTCTCTATGGGGCTGTGATGAATACGACGAACAAATCCATTTCGTATGACGCACGGGATAAGTTTATATTGAGCAAAGGGCATGGTGTACTTGGGCTATATCCTGCGCTGGCAGAGTTTGGCATCATTGATGAATCGATGCTTGACACTTTTCTGTGCGATGGATCGGACTTGATAGCGCACCCGGTTATGAAGCCGGAAATTGGCTTGGAGTCTTCATCCGGCAGTCTGGGACAAGGCATTTCCATGGCGGTGGGACTGGCATTAGCTGCGAAGAAAAAAGGATATTCTTATCAGACCTATGTTGTATGCGGAAATGGTGAATGCAACGAGGGTTCTGTATGGGAGGCCAGTATGTCTGCAGTCAGCTATGAGCTGGACAATTTTACTTTGTTTGTGGACAATAATCACATGCAGAGCGATGGAAAGAGCATGGATATTTTATCCGTATCAGATAAGTATACCGGTATGTTCAGAGCTTTGGGATTTCAGACGATTGAAATCGACGGGCACAACATACCGGAGATTTATGACGCTTTCTGTGAACCTCATGTTTCTGGATTCCCCAAGGTGATAGTGGGAAACACCGTTAAAGGAAAAGGTGTGAGTTTTATGGAGAATAATAATGACTGGCATCATAATCGCCTGACTAAAAACCAGTATGAGGACGCATTGGCTGAATTACGAGGTGGACTATGATTCAAATTACAAAAGCTAAATCAAAATTGTGGTCACGCCTTGGCGCAAGGGCGACTTACGGACAGGCTGTCTTGGAGATAGCCAGACAGAGAAAGGACTTCTATGTGATGTCTGCTGATCTTTGTCAGTCATCTGGGCTGACAAGGCTCAGGGAGGAACTGCCGGATCGTTTTATCAATGCTGGAATCGCCGAGCAGAATCTGGTGGGGGTTGCCGCTGGGCTTGCCAAGGATGGCACAAATGTGTTTATCAGTTCTTTTTCACCATTTATTACGATGCGGGCCTGTGAACAGGTTCGCATGAATATGGGATATATGCAGCTTAATATTAAGACAGTTGGATTAGGAAGTGGCCTGATCATGGCTCAGCTGGGTAATTCACATTATGGCATTGAGGATGCTTCTATTATGAGGGCGATACCGGGCATGACGGTAATCGAACCTGCGGATGGCGTCGAAATAGTAAAAACAGTAGAAGCCCTTTGCGATTATGATAAACCGGCTTATCTGCGGCTTACAGGCGGGCCGGGTCTGCCGGTCGTTTACGAAGGGGATATCGATTTCCAGATTGGTAAAGCGATCACATTACGCGATGGCAAGGATGTTGCTATCATTGCTGCAGGTACGATGGTATATTATGCAAAACTGGTAGCAGAGGCGCTGTCTGCCAAAGGGATTGATGCATCTGTGACAGATATGCATACGATAAAGCCACTTGATACGGCTTGCATTGATGAGCAACTGGATAAAAAACTGATTGTGACAATTGAGGAGGCTTCCGTGATCGGCGGCCTGGGTAGCGCTGTTGCGGAATATATGGCGGGCATCCCAAACAAGCCGCCACAGTTGACCTTAGGCATTAAAGATTGTTTTCCGCATGCGGGAAGTTATCAATATTTGTTGGAGCAATGTGGCCTTACGGAGACGGCGATAACCAACGCAGTCGAAACTATGCTGTTGCGTAATAATTTATAACAGATCCTTTTAGGGGAAGAACATGTGGGATTTGAGAAGCTTTGAAGATAATATAGTGATAATGGATGAGTTTAATAATCATATTACATATGGGGAATTAGACTCATTAGGAAGTGAACTTTCATCAAGGATAAAAAAGCGTTGTCTGACGTTTATTCTATGTACAAACACGACAGGTTCCCTGCTTGGCTATATTTCATTTATCAGCCATGGCATCGTGCCGGTTCTTGTCAATGCGCATCTTGAAACAGGACTTTTGGAGAATCTTCTTAAGACATATATGCCTGCGTTTGTGTGGCTTCCATCAGGACAGAAAGAATATTTTAGCAGTATGACTGAATTGTATCATGCGTATGGATATTCGCTTTTACAGACGGATTATGATATTGAATATCCATTGCATGAGGATCTGTGCCTTTTGCTTACCACATCGGGATCAACCGGGAGTCCTAAATTTGTAAGACAGAGTTATGAAAATGTATTGAGCAATGCGAAGTCGATAGCGAAGTATCTTGAACTTAGTAGCGATGAAAGGGCGATTACGACTCTGCCGATGAATTATACCTATGGGTTGTCTATCGTCAACAGCCATCTCTTAGTGGGAGCTACTTTGCTGGTAACAGAAAAAGGACTGATGCAGAAGGAATTCTGGTCTTTTTTTAGAAATAGTCAGGCAACCTCTTTTGGCGGAGTACCGTATACGTACGAGATGCTTGATAAATTGAAGTTTTACAGGATGGCTCTTCCCTCATTGCGTTATATGACGCAGGCAGGAGGGAAACTGGATCCAGAACTGCATCGAAGGTTTGCAGAATATGCAGCAGCAAATGAGAAAAAATTTATAGTCATGTATGGACAGTGCGAAGCAACTGCTCGAATGGGTTACCTACCTGCGGAAAAAACACTGGAGAAATGCGGTTCCATGGGAATAGCGATTCCGGGAGGCAGATTTCGACTGATTGACGGAGATGGAAAAGAGATAAGTGAAGCTTATGTAACCGGAGAGCTGGTTTATGAGGGGCCGAATGTCACGATGGGGTACGCAGAGAAGCCGGAGGATCTTGCGCTGGGCGATGTGCGAAACGGCTATCTGGAAACTGGGGACATGGCGAAAAGAGACGAGGAAGGTTATTATTACATAGTAGGTCGCAAGAAACGCTTTCTAAAGGTGTATGGAAACCGGGTGAATTTAGATGAGTTAGACGGTCTTTTGAAAGCCGGATTTGGGAATATCGAGTGCAGCTGTGGCGGAATCGATGATCATGTGTATATTTTTGTGGCAGAAGGGACGAAAAATGATCTGCAGAAGAAATATAGGGATGATAACGTGGAGGTATTGCTGAAAAAGTATGTGGCAGAAAAGACCGGCTTGAATGCGGCAGCCTTTCAGACAGTTGTTATAAAAGAGATCCCGAAAAATGACGCAGGGAAAGTACAATATAGGGAATTGGAAAAGTATTATGGATTATGACGAATATCTGACATTGAAGCCATATGAGCAGGGCGGGCAGGAGAAACGCAGGCTTCTGTCCAGGCGGATAAGCGATTTAGTTTGTCTACATGCCGGCAGATGCCCGGAGTATCGAAGGATGCTGGAAGTGGATGGCTTTACAAAGGAGAAGAACGATATGGTCGCCGGGGGAAAGCTGTCGTATGAGGATGTGCCGTTTCTCCCTGTCCGTCTGTTTAAGGAGTTAAGCTTGAAGTCTGTGGATCAGGATGAGGTCGTGAAGACGATGACGAGCTCAGGTACGACAGGGCAGGCTGTGTCGAGGATCTATCTGGACAGAACGACTTCGATGAACCAGCAGAAGGTTCTGGCGAAGATTGTATCGGATTTTACGGGGGCATCGAGGATGCCGATGCTGATCATTGACTGCCCTTCCGTAGTAAAAGACCGCAGGATGTTTTCGGCAAGGGGAGCGGGAATCCTGGGCTTTTCTATTTTTGGGAGAGACAAGGTATATGCCCTGCGCGACGCGGATATGGGACTGGATGTGGAAACAGTGGAAGCCTTTTTGCAGAAGCATCAGGGAGAAAAAATCCTGCTGTTTGGTTTTACTTTTATGATCTGGCAATATTTTTACAAAGAACTGGTTCGCCTGAAGGAGCAGGGGATATCCTTTGATCTGTCGGAAGGCATATTGATTCACGGAGGAGGCTGGAAGAAATTAGCAAATGAGGCGGTGTCTGCGGAGGAATTCAAGAGGGCGCTTGCCGAGGCCTGCGGGATTGCCAGAGTGCATGATTATTATGGAATGGCAGAGCAGACAGGATGCATCTATATGGAGTGCGAATGTGGACATTTACATGCAAGTGTGTTTTCGGACGTGATTGTGCGGAATCCTAAAGATTTTTCTGTCTGCGGGACAGGAGAGGAAGGAATCCTTGAAGTGATTTCATCTATCCCGGAATCCTATCCGGGACATTGCCTGTTGACTGAGGATATCGGCGTGATACTAGGTGAGGATGACTGCCCATGCGGAAGAAAAGGGAAATATTTCAAGGTGAACGGAAGGCTGAAAAATGCAGAGATCAGAGGATGCAGTGACACTTACGAGATGAAAAGATGAGGGCAGGATGAAAAAGATCGCATTTTTGTACCCTGGGCAGGGCGCCCAGGAAGCTGGTATGGGAAAAGACTTTTATGAGAACTCGGCATTGGCCAGAGGCATATATGACGAGGCGGATGAATTACTCGACTTTGATGTAAAAGCGATGTGCTTTGAACAGGATGAAAGACTTCATCAGACAGAGTACACGCAGGCGTCGATGGTTACGACAAGTCTGGCGATGACAAGGGTATTGCTTGAGGAAGGAATCCATCCCGATATCACGGCAGGGCTGAGTCTGGGCGAATATTGCGCGATAGCGGCAGCAGGCGGCATGGAGCCGATGGACGCAATCAGGCTGGTCAGGCTGCGCGGAAAGCTGATGCAAAACGCAGTGCCTGAGGGAGAGGGCGCAATGTGTGCTGTTATAAAGTTGGATGCCGACGTAATTGAAAGGGTAATTGAACCGATCAGGGATGTGACGATTGCGAATTATAACTGTCCGGGGCAGATTGTAATTACGGGAAGAAAACAGGCAGTGAAACAGGCAGCTGAAGAATTGAGGAAAGCGGGGGCGAAGCGATGTCTCATGCTGAATGTCAGCGGCCCTTTCCATTCACCCATGATGGCCTCGGCGTGTGGGGAACTGGCAGAAGAAATTGATAAGATTCGCTTATCGGAGCTGAAGATACCGTATATTACAAACGTCACTGCGGATGTGGTAACGGATATTGGTGAAACCAGGGATTTGCTGGTGCAGCAGATGTCAGCGCCGGTCAAATGGATGCAGAGCATGGAACGGATGCTTGCGGAAGGGACAGACCTGTTCATAGAGATCGGGCCGGGCGGTACACTTGCTAAATTTATGAAAAAGATAGCGCCGGAGGCGAAGGTATTAAACGTATCCGCATTTGAGGACATCGAGAGGGTAGTGAAAGCGATCAAAGGCGATGCCCCAGAGGCATGAGAGATGGGAAAAGGAATGGAAAACAGCATAAAGTATGTATTGGGAAGTGAAGAAATACTGGAGGCGATGTCGGGGCTTGCAGGAAGGGAACCTTTTTCGGAGGAACTGCTGGGGTTTTGCGGAGAGGTTTCAAAGGAGCTGATGAAGACTCCGGCGGGGAAAAACTATCCAGATATTGTGACGCTCGGATTCTGGCTCAGGAGGGGCTCCACGGAGAAACTCAGGAAAAGATTTCTGGTTGAGGATGGAAACATACATATGGGAAGAGGAGTGGTCTTTCATGTGGCTCCATCTAATGTTCCGGTAAATTTTGCCTACTCTTTGTTTGCAGGGCTATTATGCGGCAATGCAAATGTGGTTCGGATTCCGTCCAGGGATTTTCAGCAAATCCGTATCATCGTGGACGCGCTCGAAAAGGCTCTGAGGGAATACCCCAACATGAGATCCTATCTGTGTCTGGTGCGATATGGGCATGAGAAGGAAGTCAACGACAGACTTTCGGCGATGTGCGATGTAAGGATTATTTGGGGCGGCGATGCTGTGGTAGCGGAGATTAGAAAATCTTCTCTGAAACCGAGGGCATCGGAAATTACGTTTGCAGACCGTTTTTCACTTGCGGTGATAGATGCGGCAAAGTATGCTTCGTCCGACGGACAGGAAAAACGAAAAATTGCGCGAGCATTTTATAATGACACTTACCTGACAGATCAGAATGCCTGTACGAGTCCGAGAATAATCGTATGGTTAAATACTGCAAGGAATAAAAGGGAGGAGGTCGCGGCGACAAGAGAAGAGTTCTGGAAAGGGCTATGGGAAATCGTTGAAGCTGAATACACTTTTCAGGATATTCAAGGTGTGAATAAGCTTACGAAAAAATATTTGCTGGCCGCGGATGCTGAAACCGGTGTATCGAGAAGCCGTTTGCCTGACGGGGTGGACAATAGACTTGTCTGTGTGGAGATTGACAGGGTTGAAAAGAAGGCGGCAGGGTATTTTGATAATGCAGGTTTTTTCCTGGAATATGTGACAGAGGATGTTTTGAATCTGGCGGAACTATGCAATGATGACCGATGCCAGACGATAGGGTATCTGGGAGCAAAAGAAATGTTGCTTCCGCTGATAAAGGCGGGAGTGAGAGGGATAGACAGAGTAGTGCCTGTAGGACATACAATGGACTTTGACCTGATTTGGGACGGATATAATCTTGCAGAGAGACTGACGAGAGTGGTATCATTATAAAGTGGCAAGACGACAGGGCAATAGTCCCATTTTAGTTTGAGGTATGAAAATGGCAGATATCACATCTATTCAAAACAGCAGGAAGGTAGCAATTATTGGCGTTGGCAATGTCGGCGCATCGATTGCGTATGCGCTTACGATACGAAATCTGGCGGGAGAGATCGTGCTGATCGATATGATTGAGGAGCGTGCTATTGGCGAGGCTTTGGATATACAGCATGGCATTCCGTACATGGGGAATTCATCTGTCCGCAGTGGAACCTATGAAGATTGTGCAGACTGTGATCTTATCATTATCACGGCCGGGAGAAACCGGAAAGTCGGAGAGACGCGGCTTGACCTCGCCAGGGACAATGCAGGGATCATGTACGAGGTGATCCGATCAATTAAGAAATACTATACAAGGGGCGTGATCCTTCTGATCTCCAATCCAGTGGATATTCTGACGCAGAAAGTTAGCGAATGGATGGATTTGCCGAACGGGATGGTGTTTGGATCGGGCTGCCTTCTTGATACATCTCGGTTTGTGCGGGTTGTTGCCGATTATGTCGGCATAAGTACCAATGCGGTCAGCGGTTATCTGATCGGTGAACATGGAGACGGCCAGGTGCCGGTTTGGAGCAGGGTGACCATCGGAGGTGTTCCGGTTGGTGAGTATTGTAGTGAAATGAACATCCCATGGGATAAGGATGTGCGGGAAAAGATTGCAGGAAAGATTCGCGGAATGGGTGCTGAAATTATCAAAGCAAAGGGTAAGACGCATTATGGAATCGCCACTTGCGTATGTTATCTTGCGGATGCGATTTTGAATCGGAAGCCGACGATTGTGTCAGTGACTTCTCCGCTGATGGACGAGCATGGCGTGAATGGGGTTTCTCTTTCTGTACCTTCGGTCATAGGTTCGGCGGGTGTGCAGCAGAGGATAAAGGAAAATTGGGAGTCCGACGAATATGGGAAGTTTTTGGAGGCGGCGGAAAAGGTCAGGCGAACTTTATATGAAATAGTATGCTGATAAAAAGTCAAACAGAATTTTATAAACTCTGAGAATTATGAAGCCGCGAGGTAGCAGCGATTATTCCCCGATATAGAGAGAGGATGGGTGTATGAGAATTTATTTATGTCCGGTCACCTTGGAAGATGGGCCGAAGATTGTGAAATGGAGAAATTCTCCGCAGGTTGCCATGCATTGTTTTAATCGCAGACCGGTTACTCTGGAATCCAACAGGGAGTTTTACAGAACATTTGTGGAGACCGGGCAATATAGGCAGTATATTGTCTACCGGATAGACGATGAGTATGAAGTCGCATCATATCCGATCGCGACGGTTTATCTGAAGGACATTGATAGAATTAATCGACGTTGTGAGCTGTGTATCTTTACAAGTGATGATGAGGAATGGAATACGGAGAGCCAGATGCAGGCGATACGTTTGCTGCTTGACAAGGCTTTTGGAGAATTCGGGATGCATAAGGTCTATTCGTATGTGTTTTCTTGCTTTGCCGATGAGATTGCCCTGTTGAAAAACGCGGGTTTTCATGAAGAAGCCAGACTGGAAAAGGAGGCTATTGCGCCGGACGGTACATATTGGGACGCGTACAGAATGGCAGTTTTTGATTCCGAAGTGCGGTGAACAGGACTATCCCGTGACAGTCTACAGCATGAAATGCTTGGATTTTGCGGGATATTTTTGCTCAGGGTGTACATGGCTTGAATTTCCCGCCGATTAATGTTATACTGAACCACAGCTTTTCAATATCGGTATATTACGGAGGACAATCATGAGAACCTACCTCGTCACGGGAGGGGCCGGTTTCATCGGCTCCAATTATATCCATTATATGTTTCGCAAGTACGGCGACAGCATCCGCATCATCAACGTGGATAAGCTGACTTACGCAGGAAATCTCGAGAATCTGAAGGACATTGAGGACAGGGAGAATTATACATTCATCCGTGCGGACATCTGCGATTCCGCGGCGATCAACAGGATCTTCGGGGAGAATGATATCGACCGCGTCGTGCACTTCGCGGCGGAGAGCCATGTGGACCGCAGCATCCGTGATCCGGAGGTCTTTGTGAAGACAAATGTGCTGGGTACGCTCGTGATGCTGAACGCGGCGAAGGCGGCCTGGGAGCTTCCAGACGGGACGTTCAGGCCGGACAGGAAGTTCCTGCACGTCTCCACGGATGAGGTCTACGGTTCGCTGGAGAAGGATGGCGAATATTTCTATGAGACGACGCCCTACGCTCCGCACAGCCCGTACTCGGCCAGCAAGGCGTCCTCGGACATGCTGGTGAAGGCCTACATGGACACCTACCATTTTCCGGCGAACATTACGAACTGCAGCAACAATTACGGTCCGTATCAGTTTCCGGAGAAGCTGATCCCGCTGATCATCAACAACGCGCTGCACGGGAAGGAGCTCCCGGTCTACGGCGACGGCAAGAACGTCCGCGACTGGCTGTACGTGGAGGATCACGCGAAGGGCATCGATATGGTGCAGGAGAAGGGACGCCTGTTTGAGACGTACAACATCGGCGGACACAACGAGAAACAGAACATTCAGATCATACATATCATTCTGGACACGCTGCAGGAGATGCTGCCGGAGGACGATCCGCGCAGGGAGCTGGTGAGCGACAGGCTGATTACCTATGTGACGGACCGCAAGGGGCATGACCGCCGCTACGCGATCGCGCCGGATAAGATCCGCGCTGAGGTTGGCTGGGAGCCGGAGACGATGTTCGAGGAAGGCATCCGCAAGACGATCCGCTGGTTCTTCGAGAACGAGGAGTGGATGAAGAACGTGACGAGCGGGGACTACCAGAAATATTACGAAGAAATGTACCAGAAATAAAATGTTCGGAGCAGAAAAGGCAGACTGCCGAAAATGTGATAAGAAAAATTTCAGACGGGAGTCTGTACGCGAATCGATAAGGAGTATACGATGAAGGGAATCATACTGGCCGGAGGTTCCGGCACGAGGCTTTACCCGCTGACAAAGGCGGTGTCCAAGCAGATCCTTCCGGTCTACGATAAGCCGATGATCTACTATCCGCTGTCGACATTGATGTTGGCGGGTATCCGCGAGATCCTGATTATTTCGACGCCCAGAGACCTCCCTGTTTTTGAGGAGCTTCTGGGAACCGGAGAACAGCTCGGTCTGACGCTCTCCTACGCGGTGCAGGAGACGCCGCGCGGACTGGCGGACGCGTTTCTGATCGGTGCGGAATTTATCGGGGACGACCGCGTGGCGCTTGTGCTCGGCGACAATATTTTCTACGGGCAGAGCTTTTCGAAGCTGCTTCTGGATGTGGCTTCCCGTAAGGAGGGCGCGACGATCTTCGGCTACTATGTGCGTGATCCGCGGGAGTATGGCGTCGTTGAGTTTGACGAGGGCGGAAAAGCGATCTCGATTGAAGAGAAGCCGGAGCACCCGAAATCGAACTATGCGGTGCCGGGACTTTACTTCTACGACAACAGCGTCGTGGAGATCGCGAAGAATGTCAGGCCTTCCGCGCGCGGTGAGATTGAGATCACGAGCGTGAACAACGAATATCTGCGCCGCGGCATGCTCTATGTGGAGAAGATGGGACGTGGTTTCGCGTGGCTTGACACGGGCAGCCACGATTCGCTGCTGGACGCCTCCGATTTCGTGGCGGCGTTTCAGAAGCGTCAGGGACTTTACGTTTCCTGTATCGAAGAGATTGCGTACAAGAGGGGCTTTATCGACAAGGAACAGCTGATCGCGCTGGCGCAGCCGCTCTTGAAGACCGCATACGGAAAATATATGATTGAGGTCGCGGAGGGATTATAAATATGGGAAAGATAACGGTTGAAACATGTGCGATTGAAGGCCTGAAGATCATTACCCCGGCGGTGTTCGGGGATGACCGCGGCTACTTTATGGAGACCTACAATTACAACGACTTCAAAGAGGCCGGGATCGATCAGGTCTTCGTTCAGGACAACCAGTCTGCCTCGCGGAAGGGCGTGCTGCGCGGGATGCATTTCCAGATCAACTATCCGCAGGATAAGCTCGTGCGGGTGATCTCCGGAGAGGTGTTCGACGTTGTCGTGGATCTGCGCGAGGGTTCGAAGACTTACGGACAGTGGCAGGGCGTGCGTCTCTCCGCAGAGAACAAAAAGCAATTCTTCATTCCGAAGAATTTTGCGCACGGCTTCCTCGTGCTCTCAGACTACGCGGAGTTCGCCTACAAGTGCACGGATTTCTACCATCCGAACGACGAGGGCGGCATCCGCTACGACGATCCGGACATTGGGATCGAGTGGCCGATCCCGGAGGGGATGGAGCTGATCATGTCAGAGAAGGACACGAAATGGGGCGGACTGCGCGCTTATATGCAGGAGCGCGGCATACATCAGTAAGAATCGTCTCACAGGAGCTTTGTATATGAAGAAGGAAAATTCATTGCCGGCGCAGATCTATCAGAGTCGGAGGATGATTTACAAACTGGCGAAGAACGACTTCCGGAAGAAATTCGCAGGTTCATATCTGGGAATTGTCTGGGCGTTTGTGCAGCCGGTCGTGACGGTGCTGGTGTACTGGTTCGTGTTTCAGATAGGATTCCGCGCGGATCAGGGTGGGCTTCCGGTGCCGTTTGTTTTATATCTGGTGGTTGGTATCGTGCCGTGGTTCTTTTTTCAGGATGCGCTGAACGGGGGGACAAACGCGCTGATTGAGTACAGCTATCTGGTCAAGAAGGTGGTATTCAACATCAGCGTGCTTCCGATCGTCAAGATGATCTCGGCGCTGTTCGTCCACCTGTTTTTTGTGTTCTTTATCGCGCTTTTGTATTGTTTCTACGGGCATTTCCCGGATCTGTATTATCTCCAGCTTTTTTATTATACAGGAGGACTTTTCCTGCTGACGCTCGGGCTGTGCTACGCCACGAGCGCTGTGGTCGTGTTTTTCCGGGATCTCTCGCAGATTATCAGCATCGCGATGCAGGTCGGCATCTGGATGACGCCGATTATGTGGATCGCGGACAATATGCTGGCGGCGCATCCGATGATCCTGAAGATCCTCAAGCTGAATCCGGTCTACTATATCGTTGCGGGCTACCGCGACGCGTTCATCTATAAGCGCTGGTTCTGGGAGCGTCCGCTGTGGACCTTGTATTTCTGGGTCTTCACGGTCGGGGCGTTTCTGTTCGGGATGTGGGTGTTCCGGCGACTGAGAGTTCACTTCGCAGATGTGCTGTAAATTTGTGATTCATGCATCATAGCCATAAACAGGAACCGCAGGGAAAGGTATAAAACATGGCGAATGATATCGCGATCCATGTGGATCATCTCTCAAAACTGTATAAGCTCTACGACAAGCCTTCCGACCGCCTGAAGGAGAGCCTGGGTCTGACGAGGAAGAAATGCTACCGGGAGCACTATGCGCTCACGGACGTCAGTTTCGACATCGGCAAGGGCGAGACGGTCGGCATTATCGGGACAAATGGAGCCGGCAAGTCGACGATTCTCAAGATCATCACGGGCGTGCTGAACCCGACGGGCGGCGAGGCGGTGGTCGATGGGCGTATCTCCGCACTGCTGGAGCTGGGCGCCGGCTTCAACATGGAGTACACGGGGATCGAGAATGTCTACTTAAACGGGACGATGATGGGATTCTCGGAGGAGGAGATCGACGCCAGGCTGGAGGATATCCTGAGCTTTGCGGATATCGGGGAGTTCGCGTCCCAGCCGGTCAAGATGTATTCGAGCGGCATGTTTGTACGGCTGGCGTTCGCGGTGGCGATCAATATCGATCCGGAGATTCTGATCGTCGACGAGGCGCTTTCGGTGGGAGACGTGTTCTTTCAGGCGAAATGTTATCGCAAGTTCGAGGAATTCAAGCAGCAGGGGCGGACGATCCTCTTCGTCAGCCACGATCTCGGAAGCATTACGAAATACTGCGACCGGGCGATCCTGCTGAATCAGGGCAGGAAAATTTTCGAGGGTTCCCCGAAGGAAGCCGTCGATATCTATAAGAAAGTGCTCGTGCATCAGTACGACCCGGACGAGGATGGAGGCGCCGCAGGGGAAGCCGGGCATATGGCGAAGGGAGTCGAAGCGCAGGAGATCTCCGGCGACTGGAAGGATTCTGTAGTGAAAAATCCGAACCTGATCGAGTACGGGGAGAAGGCGGCGGAGATCACAGACTATGCGGTGCTCGACGAGAACGGACTGATCACCAACACGCTGATGAAGGGCACGGAGTTCTCGGTGCGGATGAAGGTGGAATTCCACGAGGAGATCAAAGAGCCGATCTACGCGTTTACGATCAAAAATCTGCAGGGCATCGAGATCACAGGCACCAACACGATGTATGAGAAGGCCGACGTGCAGGGAAAGAAGGCCGGGGAGAGTCAGGAGATCACCTTCACCCAGACGCTTGACCTGCAGGGCGGAGAGTATCTGATCTCGCTGGGATGCACCGGCTACCGCAACGGCGAGTTCACCGTGTACCACAGGCTTTACGACGTGTGCAGCCTCACGGTGATCTCGGACCGCAATACGGTTGGGTATTACGATATGAACTCCAAAGTGACATTATCGTGAAAAGTGGAGAAGCAGCTGTGTCGTCTGGCATATGGATTTCAAATGTTTTGCACATGAGTTTCTGGATGGAGTGTATAGTCCTCAAATAATGTATGTACAAATCTCAGGTGAGTTCTAGGTGAGTTCGGAAAATTGCTGTAACAGGCGAAGAGGGAGCAACGATGGCGATATTCAAGCTGGATTATTATAAGGGAGAAGACCTGTATTCGGACGGGGACGTGGAGAACGAGCTCCTTGCGATCGCGAAGTCCGGCGTCCGTCCGGAGGAGCAGGAGGGGGCGGCTTTCCCCGTCCTCTATCATTTTGCGCGCGCACGGGAGAACATCCTGAACTGGTACCCGTTCGCACAGGGCGCGTCCTGTCTGGAGATCGGTTCTGGCTGCGGAGCGATCACGGGACTTTTGTGCCGCCGCATGGCGCGTGTGGTCTCCGCGGAGCTTTCGAAACGGCGCGCGGAAATCAATTTTGAGCGGCACAAGGGCTGTGACAATCTGGAGATCTGGGTCGGCAATCTGAACGATATGGAGTTTGATGGACTGTTCGATTATGTGATACTGAACGGGGTGTTTGAGTACGCTGAGAGCTTTACGCCGGGGAGCGACCCGTACGGGACGTTTCTGAAAAATGTCCGGCGTTTCCTGAAACCGGACGGCGTGATCCTGGTCGCGATCGAGAACCGTCTGGGGCTGAAGTATTTTGCCGGCGCGCCGGAGGATCACACAGACGGCTATTTTGACGGCATTAAGGGTTACGAGGAGAGCAGTGGTGCACGTACCTTTTCGCGCGGCGAGTGGGAGGCTCTGATGAAACGCTGCGGGCTTGTGCATTACAGATTTTATTATCCGTACCCGGACTATAAATTTCCGCAGGAGATTTTCACGGACGAGTCTTTGAAGGAGCAGAAATATGGGCGGCCGACGTGGAATTTTACGAAGTACCGCATGGAGCTGTTCGGGGAGACAAAGATGGCTGCGACGCTTTCCGGGGAGGGCGTGATGGATCGGTTCGCAAACTCGTTTTTGATTGAGATGAGCGCAGCCGAGCTGTGTGGAAAGCGCGGATCGGGCGACATTCAGTATGTGAAATTGAGCACGGACCGTGCAGACGAATTTTCCATCGCGACAATTATTGAAGAGCGGAAAAGAGAACAGGATTTGCCCGGGCAGAGGAAGCCGGAGAATACCGGCACTGCGAGCGGCCGGTCAGATGAGGGAACTGTCCGTGCCGTACGCAAATGTCCGATGACGGACGCCGCGAGAGGGCATATCCGCGCGATGCTCGCGCAGATGGACAGAGATTACGGCTGCTGGCAGCCGCTGGGCGGAACGGCGGAGGGAGATGGCGTTGTTTATCCGTATCTCACGCAGAAAAGTCTGGCGCAGCAGGCGGCGGACGCCATACGCGAGGGGGATCTCGCGGCGGTGAAGGCGCTGGTGAAGAAGGCTGCCGCGCTGTATGGCGAGTGTGCGAATTCCGGGAAGACAGACGGAAACAGTAAAGATATTTCCGGTATGACCGAAGAAATTAACACTGACAGTGGCAACCTTTCAGGGGTATTCGGAAAGAAAGGCAGAATCAGTGACATGACCGAGGACGAGCGCGCACGTTTCCGCGAGGTGTTCGGTTCGCGGGAGCTTGCAGGGGATTTCTCATGTGTGTGTCCGGCGAACATCGACCTGATCCTTGACAATATTTTCGAGGTCGATGGGAAGTATCAGGTAATCGACTGCGAGTGGATCTTCGACTTCCCGGTGCCGGCGCCGTTCCTGCTTTGGCGCACCATCAACGAGCTGTACAGCAGCCAGCCGGTGCTGCATCAGCTCTGTGAGAAGACTGAGTTTATGACAGAGTTTGGGATCGACGCGGAGATGGACGCGGTCTTCTGGGCGTGGTCGACGCACTTCGCGGAGCAGTACGTCGGGGCGAACCGGCTGCTGAACCATAGCACGCCGGAACTTTGGATCTCGCTTGAGGAGTTCCGCCGGAAGCTGCGGGAGAAAGAATATATGGTGAGCCAGCTTTTTGTGGATACCGGGGAAGGCTTTTCCGAGGAGCAGAAGCTGGTTGAAGAGGCAAAGCTGAAGGACGGGAAATTTTCCGTAGCGTTTGATCTAAGCGCGTATCAAAACGTGCGCGCGGTGCGTTTCGACCCGCTGGAAGGACGCCCCTGCATCTGCCGGATCGACGCCGCGCAGACGACAGGCAAGCTGCAGGCGGAGAACGCGGCGGCGGCCGTGCCGGAGGGTGACCTTTTCCTCACGGCCGACCCGATCTATCAGGTGAAGCTGAACCCCGTGCCGGGGCGGATCGCCGTCTGCGGGGAGATCGAGATTCTGTCCGCGGAGGAGGCGCTGGAGCGCGCGAACGCGATCCTTTCAAAACTGCACCGCAAGCTGCCGTTTTTGAGAATGTCTCCTTGAAATTTAAGGGAAAAGATGGCATATAAGAAAATGAGGGTATCGAGTCTGTTTTTTGATTGACAAGAAACAGACTTTGTTTTATGATTTAATTAAAATTCGGCAATATAAATAAGTGCCGAATTTTAATTCCAAGTGGTTTTTCTGCGAGGCATTTATTCAGCATTGATCAGAACGGAGATAGAAAATGGCGAATACGGCAGCACTTCCTGAGGATCAGAAGATCTTTTCTATGCAAGAGCTGAAAGAAATGGGCTTTTCACAGTATAAAGTCAGTAAGTTGGTCGATGAAGGAAAACTTGTGAAATTGAACAAGCGGTATTATGAGAATACAGAGTATTGCGGGGAAGAATCCGACTTTTATTATGCAGGGGTTTATGCACCAAACGGTGTAATTTGCCTGCTTAGTGCTGCAGTCTATTATAATCTGACAACGTTCATCCCGGATGCCTTAGATGTAGCAATACCACGGAAAGCGAAAGTCTCCACAATGCCGGATTGGCCGCAAATGAATGTTCATTATTATACGAATGGTCGGCATGAGTTGGGAGTTGTGAAGATCAAAGAAGGAAAGAACGAATTCAAGATATATGATATGGAAAAGACGGTTGCCGACATTGTATTTTACAGAGAAAAAATTGGAATCGGAGAAACAAAAGAGATTCTGGTGACGTATCTGCAAAGAAAGGATCGGAATCTGAATCGGCTTCTGCGTTACGCTGAGCTCATGAAATGCGATAAAACAATGAAACAATATCTGGAGGTGCTTGTATGACGAGCGCGGTATCCGTAAAAGCCAGGTTGAAGAATCAGGCGGCTGCAAGCAGGAAAACAATGCAGGAAGCGCTGACGGTGTACGGAATGGAAAGAACCATGTACAGATTGTCGGTCTCTGAGTATGCAGAAGAGTTTACTTTGAAGGGCGGTATTTTTCTCTATGCGCTTTTTGAGGGTGAGTTCACCAGAGCGACCAGGGATATCGACCTGTTGGCAAAAAATATATCGAATAGTGTTGAAAATATACGGAGAGTATTTGAAAAGATTTTTTCAATAGAATATGATGATGCCCTGAGGTATGATCTGGGTACTTTGGAAGCCAGAGTTATTACAGAGTTTAAGGAATACCACGGTGTAAATGTATCTATTCTGGCATATTTGGATAGAACAAAAATTCCGATATCCATTGATATCGGCTTTAATGATGTGATCTATCCGGACAGGGTGAAGATGGAATTTCCTGTTTTATTGGATATGAAAGCTCCGCTGGTTTACGCATATTCGCTCTATTCCGTGATATCTGAGAAGTTCGAGGCGATAGTCTCATTGGGTAATGCGAATAGCAGATATAAAGACTTTTATGATATTTTTATTCTGGCTGACAAGTATGAGTTTGATGGAAAGAAATTGAAAGAAGCGGTCAGGGAGACTTTTGAGCATCGCGCAACATCATTCGACGATATAATTGCTTTTGAAGATGAATTTTTAAGGAGCGAGATTCATAGGAAGCGATGGACTGCATTTATGAGAAAGAAAAAGACTTTGCTAAATATGGAGTTTGATGAAATAATAGATTTGATAAAAAAATTTCTTATACCGGTTGTTGAGAGTATAAAAAATAATACAGATTATTGCTTTGTTTGGGATTGCAAGAATCAAAGTTGGAAGCAGAGATACGAAGATTGATTTTTCGTACAAAAGACAGTATAATCGGACAAAAGACATAGTCCAGACGAAAGTACCTGGAGGAAACCATGAACAGAAAGACCGACGCGGTGGACATCATCGTCCCCATCTATAACGGATATGAGGATCTGCAGCGCTGCATCCCGAGCGTAAAGAAGCACACGGATCTCGCGAAGCACAGACTGATCCTGATCAACGACTGCAGTCCGGACGAGCGCATCCGGCCGTACCTCGACTCGTTCGCGGACGAGCATACGCTGGTGCTGCACAACGAGAAAAATCTGGGATTCTCCGGGAACGTGAACAAGGGCATGGCCCTCACTCAGGACAGGGACGTCCTTCTGCTGAACGCCGACACGGTCGTCACGGCTGGGTGGCTGGACAAGATCGTCGCCTGTGCGTACCGCGATGAAAGCATTGCGACCGTGACGCCGTTGTCCAACAGCGCAACGCTCTGCTCGGTGCCTGTGATGTGTCAGGACAATGCGCTGCCGGAAGGGCTGACGATCGACGAGTACGCGGCGCTGATCGAGCGCTGTAGTCTCAGGCGTTATCCCAGGATCACGGTCGCGGTTGGTTTCTGCATGTTCATCAAGCGCTGTGTGATCGACGATATCGGCGGCTTCGACGCGGAGACCTTCGGGCGCGGCTACGGCGAGGAGAATGATTTCTGCAACCGCGCGGAGCAGGCGGGCTACCATCATGTGATGTGCGACGACACCTTCGTCTACCACAAGGGGACGGCCTCGTTTGATACGGCGGAGAAGCAGGCGCTTCTGGACGCGCACACGGCGATCCTCGAGGAGCGATACCCGGAGCAGATGCGGGCGAATCATCTGTACTGCATGGAAAACCCGGATCAGGAGATCCGCGACAATATCATTCTGTACACGAAGCTGCACAATGGGAAGAAGAACCTGCTGTACTTCCTGCATCTTGATTTCCGGGAGCACACGTTCAACAGCATTGGCGGCACACAGATCCATGTGCGCGAGCTGACGGAAGGGCTGCGCGGCGAGTACAACGTGTTCGTGATGGCGCGGGACGACGACGCGCTGTGCGTGACGGCCTACACGGATCGGGAGGAGATCCTTCTGAAATTCCAGATCGGAGAGGCGCCGAAGTTTCCGGTATTTCATGACAAGGAGATCCGCAGGATCTGCGAGCAGGTGCTTCGGGCGTTTTCCATAGACCTGATCCATGTGCACCACACGCAGGATCTCTCGCTGGAGATTTATGATGCGGCGCATGAGCTCGGGATTCCGGTGATCGCGACGATGCACGATTATTATTATGCCTGTCCGACGATCCTCTTGCTGGACGAGGAGGGAAACTTCTGCGCGCCGCAGGACGCATCTTTGACCGACGAGGAGCGCAGGGAGCGCTGCGCGGCCTGCCTTTGGAAGAAGAAAGGAATCGTGCCGCAGGAGGATTACCTGAAGCTCTGGCGCAGGGAACACGGAAACGCGCTGCGCATGTGCCGGGAGCTGATCTTCCCGTCCGAGAGCGCGAAGGATATCTTTCTCCAGTACTTCCCGGGTCTGGAGAACTGCCGCGTGATCGAGCACGGCGAGGACAAACTGGAGCGCGAGGTGACCCATGTGCCCTCGCTGGAGGGCGCGGTGAGAAATTCGAAGCTGAAGGTTCGTCTGGATCGCGTGCTCAGCGCGGAGCAGGGGCTGAACGATATCGAGGGCTGGGCTTATCTGGAAGGCGTGCCGAACTCGGAGACGGAGATCTTTGTGGAGCTCGCGGACGCAGGCGGCAGGAAAGATTGTTTCCTCGTGCACAAGAAAGCACGCCCGGATATCGTGGATGCTTTCGGAGATCCGGACGCGCTGATGTGCGGGATCAATCTGCGCGTCAGTTCGGAAGTGCTCTCCGACGGCCCGGTAAAGGTCAACGTTTACGTGAAGCACGCGGGCAAAGTCTACACGGACGGCAAGGGAGCGAAGAGCGTGTACCGGCGCCGGTTCGGAAAAGAAGGACGGCTCAACGTGGCGTTTCTTGGCGGAATGGTGCCGCAGAAGGGCAGCCTGATGGCATTGGGACTGATTCCGCTGGACAAGACACAGATCAACTGGTTCGTGCTGGGTGTGATCGGCGACAAGCGCGTCGGGGAGATCCGTCAGGACAACTGTTTCTTCAGTTCCACCTACAAAAAAGAGGAGCTTCCGCAGCTCCTTTCGGACAATGAGATCGATGTGGTCTGCATCCCGCCGGTCTGGCCGGAGACCTTCTGCTACACGGTCTCCGAGGCATGGATGAACGGCATCCCAGTGCTTGGCACCGACATCGGCGCGGTGGGAGAGCGCATCCGCAGGACGGGCGGCGGCTGGCTGGTGAAGCCGGATGCGAAGCCGGAGGAAGTGCTTAAGCTGCTGCATCGGATCAAGAACGATCCTGAGGACTACGCGCAGAAGAAGGCGGCGGTCGCGCAGATCAAATTGAAGAGCGTCGCGGAAATGTGCGGCGAGTACCGCGTGCTGTACGCGGAGCTGCTGCAGGATGAAAAGAAAAATGCCGGAACAGATCAGGTGGATTACGATTTCATCTTCCAGGGCCTTGCGCTTGCGAACCCGACTGTGGCCGGCAAGGGCGGCATCGCGGAGATGAACCGGCTCAGACAGCAGAACGCGGCGCTCAGGTCGTCCATCGAGGTAATGAAGGGGACGTCGGCCTACCGCGTCGCTCGGAAGATCGCGGACGCGAACATTCCATTCAAGGAACAGATCAAGAAGCAGGCGAAGAAAGTACTGCAGAAGAAGTAGAAACAGAAGACATCTAAGCGGAATTGGGGTGTCAGACCAATTTCGTGAGGTCGCGAAAATGGTTCTCTTAGTTAGTGGGGCGCGGAAAAGCGCCCTGCATTTTTATGTTGACTTTTTGGGGGCTTGTTTTTATAATGGATTTATCAAACTATACAATAATTAGTACTGAATTGTATAAAATAATAAATGAGGCGATGCTATGAACGAGAACATAAAAGACATATTTGAACAACATGGCGGGCTGATGAGAACATCTGAGCTCAAGGCGGCCGGATTTTATTATAAAAAGATTCAGAAGTTGATGGAATCCGGAATAATCGAACAAGTGCGTCGTGGATATTATCAGTATTCAGGCGAAGATTCGTTTTCGGATATCTCTATTATCACAACACTCTTTCCGGATGCTGTGCTATGCATGGAAAGCGCGTTGGATTATTATGGATATATGGATCGCACCCCAGAGGCGTGGCATCTGGCGGTAGACGGCAAGAGCACAAGGACGAGATTCTACATCGATTATCCCATTGTCAAGCCGCATTTTATCCGGAGCGAGCGTTACCGGGCGGGGATTGAACAGGTCAAGATCGACGGAAAAGCGGTCAAAATATATGACAGGGAGCGTACGGTCTGTGATCTGCTTCTTCACAGGAATAAAGTGGATGGGGAAGTTTTTAATCTGGCTATTCAACGATATATTCATGATCCGGAGAAAGTAGAAGCGAGGCTTATGAAGTATGCAAGACTGCTTCATGTCGAAAAAAAGGTGTGGGAGGTATTGGGAGTATGGCTATAAAAAATATGACGGCATCAGTGCTTACGCGACTGAAAAATCAATCAAAAGAAGAGGGAATCCCGTTTCAGATAATACTTCAGCTTTTTGCACAAGAGGAATTTTTAAGGAGATTGTCTTATTCAGAATATGCAGAGAATATGATTCTGAAAGGAGGAATGTTCATTTACACGTTGACAGAATTTGATTCCAGGCCGACAAGGGACATTGACTTTCTCATCAGGAATCTTCACGGCGACTTGGAAAATATAGAAAAAACAATGAAAAAAATTTGCAGTATTGAAACGGGAAATGATTTTATCACTTTGGAGGTAATGGGAGTGGAGCCTATTTCTACTGATAAAAAATATCCCGGTGTCAGGACTTCTTTTATGGGACGGATTGGAAAAGTTAGAATTCCCTTTTCTATTGACGCGGGGATAGATGATGTGATCGTGCCTGGAGCTGTTAAGAGAAAGATTATCACTAGACTGTCGGATTTTGAGTCTCCGAAGGTGTTTACCTATTCAGTGGAAAGTACAATCGCAGAGAAATTCGATGCGATTTTGCAGAGAATGGCGGGAACAAGCCGAATGAAAGACTTTTATGATATTTATTATTTGTCCGGAATATTTGATTTTGAGGGGAATGTACTTAGAGAAGCACTGAGCAGTACGTTGAGGCATCGGAATCGAGAATTATTACCAGATGTTTTTACAGATATTGACGATTTTAAGACAAATAAATTTCTGCTTACACGATGGAGAGCCTTTACACCTGTGAAAAAAACAGAACTTATATTTGCTGATGTGGTAGACAGACTGGAGCTTTTTCTTGAACCGCTTTATCAGAGTATGCTTCAGGGGATGGGTCTTCGCCTTTTTCTTTTTTGGACAAATATAAGAATTATCCAGAGGACAAACGAGAGAATGCTGACGCAAAGTCCCGCCCGCATCCAGGGTTGATGATAGGTCAGCGTGAAGCTGTGCTCGCCCGCCGTCACGGGGATGCTGATGAAGCCGACGTCCGTACGCAGGAGCGCGGCGTCCTTGCCGTCCACGGCAGCGGTCCAACCGTCCTCGTACGGGAGCGGAAGGAACAGGAGGCCGTCCTCTTTGGTCGAGACGGTGCCGGTAAGCTGCGAGTCGTTTGCCGTGTCATTGACGACGATGTCGGCCTGCGGCGCCTGCACCGGAACAGCCTTCGAGCCGAGCAGTCGGATGTTGCTGATCTGCGCGGAGAAGGGACCGCTGTAACTGTGGAGTCGGAAGGTCTCGCAGAAGGAAGGTACCGGCATCTGCACATGCGTGACCGCTCCCGTTTTGGTCCGGAAGAGGTATTCCATCGTGCTGCCCGGGTTCAGCGCGAAGTCGCAGACGTTCGGGGTCTCGATGTCGAATTCAAGATACACATGTTCATAATCCGACAGATCAATAGTCCTGTCTGTAACCGGGTCTGCGGTCTGGTCTGAGATTTGATCTGAGTCTGCGGTTTGCTTTGCAGGCTGCCCTTCTGTCGCCTGATCTGTGACTTCATCCGCGGCAGATGACGACCCCGGATCGAGACGCAGGGAAACAGTATTCGAGGAACCATCTGTCGTGATACTGCCGAGCGCAGCAATCTCCTCCAACGCGTACTGCGAGAGCAATTCCTCAGAGCTGAGCAAGATTTCTCCGCTGAACCCCTGCACGGAAGTCGGGAGAGTGTCTGCGTCCGATCCGGACATTTCCGCATTTCCTCCATCCGAATCGTATATTTCTGTGCTGTCTGCGCCGGAGTGTTTTTTGTCCGCGTCCGCATCCAGCAGCGCCACGTCCAGCAGCATCGTCTCCAGATCTGCTTTCCCGTACGCACCCTTCAGCACCGAGCTGTCGCCGGCTTTTGTGTAGAAGCGGGCGAAAGAGGACACGTTTTCATTCTGATAGAGGTAAAGGTTCCCGAATCGTCCGATCTGACGGAAACCGTCCGGGCTCAGATCAGGGCTTCTTGAGAGCAGATATTTGATGCCGAACAGGGTGCTGTGGCCGCTGTAATAGCCGATCTGGCGGAAGGTGTATTCGTAGCGCGCCATGATCGGAAAATTCGGGATCACGAGATTGACAAACTCTTCAATGCTGCTGTTCGGCGTCGAGTTGTAGGCGCTGATGCCGCGATAGCCCTGCTCGAGGCTGTCCATACAATAACTTCCGGCGTAATAGTCCTTCTCCAATCGGCTGAAGGAGGGATCGTTTTCGCGAAGATATGTGAGTGCGGCGTCCACATCAGGATCGTATAATGGCCCCCAGTAATCCGCGTCGCCGGTGGTGAGCACGTCCCGCGCGTTGTAGCAGAGCCAGCCCTCGCCGGTGACATTTACCATGACGCTCAGAAAGAGCAGGACGGCGGCAGCGCTGCGGAAGCGACCGCCCGTTCTTCTTTTTCCGTCGGAAATCGCATCGGGAGATGCTGTGGTGCTGCCGCCTGAACCGCGATTCCTGCGGGAGAACAGCACGAGCAGCGCGATCATCAGCGTCCCGAGGATTCCCGTGGCGATCACGGCGGCCACGATATTCCGCCCATACGGTTCCGCGGCGGAGAGTCCGGGAAGCGCCATACAGCACATGCAGACCAAAAGCACGGCCGACAGCACAAGCGCCGGGATGTTCAGCCGGCGGCGGATGCAGATCTCGTCGAGCGTCCGCGCGGTGACAAGGGCGAACAGCGGCATGAAGATAAACGAATGCCGGGAGAAGGGATAGGCGAACGCGTTGAACGCGGCCGAGCCCAGACGGCCGAACATGCAGAACACAAAGAACAGGACGGCGAGGTACTGCAGTATTCTGGCTTTTCGGGACGCCCTCTGTCGATGGATCGAGAAAATGTACTGCGGAAGCAGGATCACGAACAGCACAGAGAAAAACAGTACCGGAGCTTCATAGAAATTCGAGTAACCGCCATACTGCGCGATCCCCTCAAAGGCAGTTGAGAAAAAGCGCAGAAAGGCAGTCCGGTAAAAATCAGCCGGGAACAGCGAACAATATTGCAGGAGCCGCTCTCCCAGAGACATGCCTGAGCTCATACGTGAACTCACGGTCATGAGAAAACGGGCGGAGGGCAGGAACACAACGGCGCCGAGCCCGAGTCCGAGCAGAATTTCCCCGCAGCGTGTCAGGAACAGGCGGATACGGCCTGCCGGCGTCCCATCCTCGAGGATGGAACGGTACAGAATGTATGCGCCTGCCATCAAAAACGACATGTAAGACATGTAGGTGCTGCTGCAGACGATGACCGCAGTGAGAAGGGGCACGGCAGGGCTGAAACGGCGCTTCTGCATCGCATGCTCGACCAGGCACAGCAGGAGCGGAAGAAATACGACGAAAGCGCCGAAATGATAATGCTGTCCCCAGACGAGAAGATAGCCACAGAATGTATAGAGGTAAGAGGCAGTCACCTTGCCGGGTTCAGACAGGGAAAAGCAGCTTAAAAACAGGTAGCAGAAGGTACCTGCCAGAAAGAACTGTATGATCATCATGCCAAGAAGCAGGGTGGGAATATGTCCGGTACCCAGAACAGCCCCTGCCGCATAGACCGGGATCAGAAAGAGATTGAACATATTCAGCGCGAACATGCTTGCCCCGAAGCCGAGGTTCATGTCCCAGAGGGAGAAATTGCCGTCTCGCAGATGATTCGCGATCGTAGCGTACTGCATCAGGTACTGCTGCCTGGTATCCGAGCCCGCGTCGTTCCAGACGACAAGCCGATCCCCGAAGAGAAACGGAAAGAAGATGATGAGGACGCTGACCGCGATCGCTCCCCACAGGATCAGCAGGGAGCGGAGCTTATGAGAATGAACAGGATTTTTTATCTGCAACATGAGATCTCCTTCTGAATTCTGAAAGATAAATCTATTCTAGCATGGAATGCCGGGAATGAAAAGGTTTATTGTCGGCGGCGGAGTGAACAGTAACGCAGACTTGACAGAAAAGCGTTCTTTTACTATTATTGTAAATGTCGATTTATGTTTACTTGTCATATCACGGTTTGCTGCCCGGGGCGGGGACGCGCCTGCCGCGCGGCTGCCGGAGGACATAGAGCGGGAGAACGAAATGCTGGACTTTAACGTGCCCCCTTTCACGGGGAGAGAATTCGAATATATGAGACAGGCTGTCGAAGCGGGGAAGATCAGCGGGGACGGCAGGTTCACGAGACAGTGTTCCGAGTGGATGTCGAAGCGCTTTCAGGTAAGCCATGTGCTGCTGACGACCTCCTGCACGCACGGTCTTGAGATGGCGGCGCGCCTGACCGGGATCGGGCCGGGAGACGAGGTGATCCTGCCGTCATATACATTCTGTTCGACTGCGGACGCTTTTGTGCAGTGCGGCGCGACGCTCGTGTTCGTGGATGTCCGTCCGGACACGATGAACATCGACGAGAGGCTGATCGAGGACGCTGTCACGGAGCGCACGAAGGTGATCGCGCCGGTGCACTATGCAGGCGTCGCCTGCGCGATGGATGAGATCATGGATATCGCGAAGCGGCACAGCCTGCAGGTCGTGGAGGACGCGGCGCAGGGCGTGGACGCTTACTATAAGGGGCGGGCGCTCGGCACGATCGGAGATTTCGGCTGCTACAGCTTCCACGAGACCAAGAATTTTTCGATGGGAGAAGGCGGAGCGGTCGTATTCAACAGAGACGATAAGATCGAGGAGGCGGAGATCCTCCGGGAGAAAGGCACGAACCGGAGCAAATTCTTTCGCGGGCAGATCGACAAATATACCTGGGTCAGCTACGGCTCTTCCTATCTGCCGAGCGACATGAACGCGGCGTATCTGTGGGCGCAGTTTGAGAGCGCCGACCGGATCAACGCGGATCGTATGGCCACGTACGAATTTTACCATGAAAGCCTGAAGGATCTGGCGGACAGGGAATATCTGGAGCAGCCGTTTGTGCCGGAATACGCGAAGCACAACGCGCATATGTATTACATCAAGCTCGAGGACGAGCCGACGCGCGCGGCTCTGATCGAATATCTGCATGAGCGGCAGATCCACACGGTATTTCACTATGTACCGTTGCACTCCGCGCCGGCCGGCAGACAGTTCGGAAGATTTCACGGCGAGGACCGTTACACGACAAAGGAGAGCGAACGGCTGCTCCGACTTCCGATGTTCTACGGCCTGAAGCAGGAGCAGCGCGAGAAGGTCGTGGAGGCCATCCACGCGTTTTTCACGAAATAGAGCGTCCGGGGAGGACTGTATGAACGTCCGAAAGGTGCTGAAAAGTTTAAATTTTTATACGGTAAAAAAAGGCCTTTCCTATTTGAAGCAATACGGTTTCCGGGAATTCCGCGTGCGGCTTTCCGAGCGCATGGAGGAGGTGGAGGCCGATTACGGTCAGTGGTGCGCGCAGAACGCGCCGTCACAGGCCGAGCTGGAGGCGCAGAGGCGAAGGAAGTGGGAGAATCCGGTACGGATCAGTATCGTCGTACCGCTCTACAACACGCCGGAGCCTTTTCTGAGAGAGATGATCGAGTCGGTCAGAAAGCAGACCTATCCTTATTGGGAGCTGTGTCTGACAGACGGGAGTCAGGACGCGTCCGCGACCTCGGCGGTCGTTGGCGAATACCTTGACGACGAGAGGATCCATTACCGGAAGCTGGAGAAAAATCTGGGGCTTTCGGGCAATACGAACGAGGCCATCCGGATGGCGTCCGGCGAGTACATCGCGTTTTTTGACCATGACGACCTTCTGGCGGAGGACGCCCTGTACGAGGTGGCCGCAGAGGCCTCGCGTTCCGGCGCGGACATCATTTATACCGATGAGGACAAGATACGGGGCGGCACAGGGGAGCGCTACCAGCCGAACCTGAAGCCGGATTTCAATCCGGATCTGCTGCGCGCGAACAATTATATCTGCCATCTTCTGGTGGTGAGACGCACGCTGGCTAAGCTTGCGGGCGGTCTCGACGAGTCGTTCGACGGCGCGCAGGATCATGAATTCCTGTTCCGCTGCGTGGAGAGGACGGAGAAGATCGCGCACATTCCCAAGGTGCTGTATCACTGGCGCGTGCACGCGGCCTCGACGGCCGACAATCCGCTGAGCAAGAAATACGCGTACGACGCCGGGAAGCATGCAGTACTCGAGCACATCCGGCGCTGCGGGGAGGACGCGGAGGTGACGGACACGAAGTTCCCGGGCTTTTACCGCGTGAGATACGTTCTGCCGGGCGAGCCGCTGGTGTCGATCGTGATCCCGAACAAGGACGAGGTGCAGACGCTTCGGGATTGTCTGGACTCCATTCGCAGAAAAAGCACTTATCACAATTACGAGATCCTGATCATAGAGAACAACAGCGTGCAGCCGGAAACTTTTGCATATTACAAAGAGATTGACGGAAAAGACGGTATTCGGGTATTATATTGGAAAGAGGGCTTCAATTATTCCGCCCTCAACAATTTCGGCTTTGCGCACGCGAAGGGCGATTATATCGTCTGTCTGAACAACGATATCACCGTCATCACGCCGGACTGGCTGGAGCTTCTGCTCGGACAGTGTATGCGGCGCGATGTGGGGATCGTCGGGGCGAGGCTGTATTTTCCGGACGATACGATTCAGCACGCGGGCGTGATCGTCGGCATCGGCGGGGTAGCCGGCGCGCTGTTTGTCGGCATGCCGCGCGAGCGCAGCGGCTATCTGAGAAAGGCGATCCTGCAGCAGGATCTCAGCGCGGTGACTGCGGCCTGTATGATGGTGGACCGCAAGGCCTGGGAGGCGGCGGGCGGTTTTGACGAGCAGCTTGCCATAGCCTTCAACGATGTAGATTTCTGCCTGAAGGTGCGCCAGAAGGGATATCTGGTCGTCTACGAGCCGAATGTGGAAATGTACCATTATGAGTCGAAGAGCCGCGGCTATGAGGACACGCCGGAGAAGCAGCTGCGCTTCAAGAGCGAGATCGATTTCATGAAGAAACGCTGGCAGAAATTCCTGAGCGACGGAGATCCCTATTACAATCCGAATTTTTCGCTGATGACCTGTGACTATTCGCTGAAGAAGAAGTAGGATGATAACGATGAGAGGGCTGTCATGATGGCAGATGTTGCGGTCGTGGTACCAAACTATAACGGAATGCGTTTCCTGAAGGCCTGCCTGGATTCTCTGAGGGAGCAGACGGTGCAGGGATTTCCGGTCATTCTGGTCGATAACGGCTCTGTGGATGGAAGCGCTGATTTTGCGGAGGAGCATTATCCGGAGGTGACGGTGCGCCGCTTTGACTCCAATCGTGGTTTTTGTGCGGCGGTGAACGAAGGCATCCGGATGGCACAGACCGAATATGTGATCCTTCTGAACAATGATACCGTGTGTGAGCCCACGTTTGTGGAGGCGCTCGTCTGCGCGATAGAGAAGAGACCGCGTTGTTTTTCCTGCGCGGCGAAGATGGTCAGGATGAAACATCCGGACCGGATCGACAATGCGGGAGATTATTACTGCGCGCTCGGCTGGGCGTTTGCCTGCGGCAAAGGAAAGCCGGCAGACCGGTATCAGACGGAGCGGGAGATCTTCTCAGCCTGTGCCGGAGCCGCGATCTACCGCAGGGAGATTTTTGATGAGATCGGCCTGTTCGATGAGGAGCATTTTGCGTATCTGGAGGATATTGACGTCGCGTACCGGGCAAGGATCGCAGGTTATCACAATTACTTCATCCCGGGGGCTGTCGTGCGCCATGTGGGAAGCGGCACGAGCGGTTCCGGTTACAATGAGTTTAAGCTGCGCTATTCCTCGAGGAACAGCGTGTATCTGGTATACAAGAACATGCCGTGGCCACAGATCGTGCTGAATCTGCCGTTTCTGGCGGTCGGGTTCACGGTAAAGATGTTTTTTTTCGCGCGCAGAGGGTATCTGGGGAAGTATGTCAGGGGTCTCGGCAAGGGCTTTCGTCTGTGCAGCAGGGATAAGAAGGTGCGGTTCCGGGGAAGGAACCTGCCTCACTATCTGAGAATACAGTGGGAGCTTTGGATCAACACGTTCCGGAGACTCGGCGTCTGAGACGCGCAGAGGTGAAAAACTTTGATCAAAGATAATCAGAAATATTTTAACCGGTTGCAGGTCGTTCTGGATGCGGGAGTGATCATCCTCTCCTATCTTGTCGCCTGGTATGTCATGATGGCGAATGTCGGCGGCCGGGAGATCGGCGTTCTGCCGCCGGAAATCTATATGATGGTACTTGTGATCCTTGTACCATTTTTTTTGCTGCTGTACTACGCGTGCAACCTTTACACGCCGATGCGCATGCAGGGCAGGCGCCTCGAGGGCGGCAACATCCTGAAGGCGAATATTATCGGCGGCCTGTCCGCGATGGCGGTGCTCTACCTGATCCATCAGATGGACGCGTCCCGTATGCTGCTGATCGTGTTCCTGTTTCTGAATATTACGCTGACGGTCGTGGAGCGGAATATCGTGCGCATGGTGATGATGAACGCCCGCAGGCTCGGGCTGAACCAGAAGCACGTCATCCTTGTGGGCTACAGCCGGGCGGCGGAGGAATACATCGACCGTATCGTGCAGAATCCGCAGTGGGGCTATCGCGTGATGGGGATCCTTGACGACAACGTCGCGCCGGGCACGCTGTACCGCAACGTGGAGGTGCTCGGTTTTATCGAGAGCCTCAGCTACATTCTGGAAGGGAACCGTCCGGACGAGATCGCGATCACGCTCGGACTGGAGGAGTACGACAAGCTGGAACGGATCGTGGCCATGTGCGAAAAATCCGGCGTACACACGAAGTTCATACCGGATTACGGCAACATCATCCCGACGAAGCCGTACACGGAGGATATTCTGGGACTGCCGGTGATCAATATCCGCCATGTCCCGCTGTCGAATACGTTTAATATGATGGTGAAGCGGGTAATGGACATTGTCGGCGCGTCGTGCGCGATCGTCCTGTTCTCACCGGTGATGCTGCTCGCGGCGATTCTGATCAAGCTGACCTCGAGAGGGCCGCTGATCTTTAAACAGGAGCGGGTGGGGCTTCACAACAAACCCTTCCAGATGTACAAATTCCGCTCGATGGAGGTGCAGACGAGCAGGAAAGAGCGCAGCGGCTGGACTGTGAAGAACGATCCAAGGGTCACTCCGGTCGGAAAGCTGATACGCAGGACCAGCGTCGACGAGCTTCCGCAGCTCTTCAATGTGCTTATGGGGGATATGAGCCTGGTCGGGCCGCGCCCGGAGCGCCCGCAGTTTGTGGAGAAATTTCGCGAGGAGATCCCGCGCTATATGGTCAAGCACCAGGTGCGCCCCGGTATGACAGGCTGGGCGCAGGTCAACGGATACCGCGGGAATACATCGATCCGCAAAAGGATCGAGTACGATCTGTACTATATCGAGAACTGGACGGTGGGACTGGACATCAAGATCCTGATCCTGACTGTATTTAAAGGCTTTATCAACAAGAACGCGTATTAAAAGAGGGGTTATATGAAGGGTAAAAAAGACAGCCGCGGGCAGTACGGCAATCCGCAGGGATACTATGACGATCCGCGCGGGCAGTACGGCAATCCGCAGGGGTACTATGACGATCCGCGCATGCAGTACGGCGGCCCGCAGGGATACTATGACGATCCGCGCATGCAGTACGGCGGCCCGCAGGGGTATTACAGCGATCCGCGGGGCAGGCGGCCGAAGAAGAAAAAGATGCACAGAAAACTGAAATTTATTCTGGAGATCATACTTTTACTCATATTGGGGGCGGGGTTGTTTGTGTTTGCGCAGCTTGGCAGGATTGACCGGGTCAAACTGAGGGACGTCCTCGTGAATACCGGGATCGGCAAGTCCGGATACCGCAATATCGCGCTTTTCGGCGTGGATTCCCGCGAGGGAGAGCTGGAGAGCGGCACGAACAGCGACACGATCATGGTCGCGAGCATCAACAAGTGGAACGGCGATGTGAAGCTGGTGTCCGTGTACCGCGACACGTATCTGGACAACACGAATGGCGAGTACCGCAAGGCGACGGAATGCTTTGCGGGCGGCGGCGCGGAGCGCGCGGTCAATATGCTGAACAAGAACCTTGATCTGGATATCAAGGATTTCATGACCGTGGATTTCAACGGGATCATCGAGGCGGTGGATCTGCTCGGCGGCATTGAGCTCGACATCACGGAGGAGGAGCGGCAGTGGCTCAACGGCTATCTGGTCGAGACCTCGCAGGTGACCGGCGTCCCCTACACCGAGGTCGAGTATGCCGGGACGCAGCAGGTGACCGGCATTCAGGCGATGGCCTACTGCCGCATCCGCTACACGGAGGGCTGGGATTTCAAACGGACGGAGCGCCAGCGGACTGTGCTTGAGAAGCTCTTTGAGAAGGCGAAGGCGAAGGGCGTCACAGGACTGATTCCGCTGGTCGGCACGATGATGAATTATGTCTCCACAAGCATGAGCAATACGGAGCTGCTCTCGCTCGCGGCGCAGATCGGCAGGTATAACATTCAGGAGACGACGGGCTTCCCCTTCAATCAGCAGGCCGCGAACATCGCGGCGGGGGACTGCGTCGTCCCGGTGAATCTGGCGGCGAACGTCTCGCAGCTGCACGCCTACCTGTTCGGGGACGAGGGCTATACGCCGTCGCAGACCGTGCAGGAGATCAGCGATAAGATCATCTCTGACACGGGGATACAGTAAAATTCTGGAGTATATGATATGGCTGTGATCAATGTAATGATACCGGTATACAGGCCCGGCCGGGAGCTGCGGACGATCCTCGGACGGCTGGAAAAGCAGACGGTGAAGCCTGCGCGTATCCTTCTGGTCAATACGGAGCGGAAGTTTTTTGACGAGCGTTTGACCGAGGGGATCCCGGACGCCGAGGTCGTGCATATCCGGAAGGAGGAATTCGATCACGGCGGGACGAGGCACATGGCCGCGGAGATGCTCCCGGGAGATTACCTGCTTTTTATGACGCAGGACGCGCTCCCGGCGGACAGATACCTGATTGAGAAGCTGCTGGAGCCGTTCGCGCGGGAGCAGGTCTGTGCGGCCTACGCGAGACAGCTGCCGGCCGGAGACTGCGGCGTGCTCGAGCGGTACACGAGGAACTTCAATTACGGGCCGGAGAGCCGCGTCAAGACCGCGGCGGATCTGACGGAGCTGGGGATCAAGACGTATTTCTGCTCCAACGTATGTGCTATGTACCGGAAAAGCGCATACGATGAACAGGGAGGATTTGTGCGTCATACCATATTCAACGAAGATATGATCTTTGCGGGCGGATTGATCCGGAGAGGGAAAGCGATCGCCTACTGCGCGGACGCGCGGGTGATCCACTCGCACAATTACAGCAGCGCACAGCAGTTTCACCGGAATTTCGACCTGGGCGTCTCCCAGGCGGAGCACCCGGAGGTGTTCGCGGGGCTTAAGTCGGAGGGCGAGGGCGTGCGCATGGTGCGTCAGACAGCCGGTTGGCTGTGCAGGAATGGAAAAATCTGGCTGATCCCGAAGCTGGTGATTCAGAGCGGAGCCAGGTATCTCGGCTACCGTCTCGGGAAGAATTACCGAAAGCTTCCGGGATGGCTGGTCAGAAAATGTACGATGAATCAGGATTATTGGAGGTAAGGAAAGATGTGCGGAATTGTCGGGTACACAGGAAAAGAGCAGGCGGCGCCGATCCTTCTGGACGGTCTTGACAAGCTGGAGTACCGGGGGTACGACTCGGCCGGCATCGCGGTCTGCGACGGCGAGAAGATCCAGCGGATGAAGGCGCGCGGAAGACTGAAGATCTTGCGGGAGATGACGCATGACGGACAGATCCTCCCGGGCACATGCGGGATCGGGCACACGAGATGGGCGACCCACGGGGTGCCGTCCAATGAGAACGCGCACCCGCATTTCAACGAGACGGGCACGATCGCGGTCGTCCACAACGGGATCATCGAGAACTTTCAGAAGCTGCGCAGCCGTCTGGGCGAGAAGGGCTACAGCTTCGCCTCGGACACGGATACGGAGGTCGTGGCGCATCTTCTGGATTACTATTACAGGGCGGAGAAGGATCCGCTCCGCGCGATCATCCGGACGATGAACCGCGTCGAGGGCTCATACGCGCTCGGCATCCTCTTTCAGGACTACCCGGGACAGCTGTTCGCGGTGCGCAAGGACAGCCCGCTGATCACGGGAAAGGCGGCGGACGGCAACCTGATCGCCTCCGACGTGCCGGCAGTCCTGAAGTATACGAGAGACGTCTGCTTCATACAGAACGAGGAGATCGTCTGCATGGATGCGGAGAGCATCCGCTTCTACAACATTGACGGGGAACAGATCGAGAAGGAATCTGTGACGATCCAGTGGGACGTGACGGCGGCGGAGAAAGCCGGCTACGAGCACTTCATGCTCAAGGAGATCTACGAGCAGCCGAAGGCCGTGACCGACACGCTGAATCCGCGCATCCGCGACGGCAAGGTGGAGATCGAGGAGCTTGGCATGACGGACGAGGAGATCCGGGCGCTGAAGAAGATCTACATCGTGGCCTGCGGCTCGGCGTACCACACAGGGGTCGTGGCGAAGTATGTGTTTGAGGAGCTCGCGCGCATCCCGACCGAGACGGATCTCGCCTCGGAGTTCCGCTACCGCAACCCGATCCTGGACGAGGGAACGCTCGTGATCGTGGTCAGCCAGTCCGGCGAGACCGCCGACACGCTGGCGGCGCTGCGCGAGGCCAGAAAGCGCGGCATCCGGGTGCTCGGGATCGTGAACGTGGTCGGGAGCTCCATCGCGCGGGAGGCGGACGAGGTCATGTATACCTGGGCCGGACCGGAGATCGCGGTGGCGACGACAAAGGCGTACAGCACGCAGCTGATCGCGGAATATCTGCTCGCGATCCGCTTCGCGCAGGCGCGCGGCACGGTGAATGATGAGGAGGTCGCGGAGATGATCGAAGAGCTCCGCAGGCTTCCGGAGCACATCGATCTGCTGCTGGGCCACAAAGAGAAGATTCAGAGATTTGCAAACAGATACATTGCAGCGCGCGACGTGTTCTTCATCGGGCGCGGCATCGATTACGCGATCTCGCTCGAGGGCTCGCTGAAGCTCAAGGAGGTCTCCTACATCCACTCGGAGGCGTACGCAGCCGGGGAGCTGAAGCACGGCACGATCTCCCTGATCGAGGAGGGGACGCTCGTGGCGGCGGTGCTGACGCAGGAGGATC